>CAZUNU010000057.1:11777-15775 GCA_964622105.1 uncultured Sangeribacter sp.
TCAATCGAATTGCGATACACGGATGCGAAAGATGATGAATTCGGATTAGCGGGAAGGTATTACTACCTTAACGGCAAGCCGATAAAGTTCAAAGGTGTAAACCGTCATGAGCACAACCCTACGACAGGACATCATGTCACCCGTGAGCAAATGGAACGCGAAGTGATGCTTATGAAGCAGGGCAACATCAACCATGTGCGCAACTGCCACTACAATGATGATCCCTATTGGTATATCCTTGCTGATAAATATGGCATTTACCTGGAAGATGAGGCCAATGTGGAGAGTCACCAATATTATTACGGCAAAGCCTCGCTCTCTCATCCGGCAGAATGGCGCGATGCCCATGTGGCACGTAATATGGAGATGGTGCGTTCACATTTCAATCATCCCTCAATCGTAATCTGGTCGCTCGGCAATGAAGCAGGTCCGGGACATAACTTTGTCGAGGCTTACAGGGCTATCAAATCGGTTGATAGAAGCCGTCCCGTTCAATATGAGCGCAACAACAACATAGTCGATATAGGCTCCAACCAATATCCCTCTATCCGCTGGACACGCGAAGCTGTCACCGGAAAGAGCGATATCAAATACCCGTTCCACATATCGGAATATGCTCATTCCATGGGCAACGCGGGAGGTAACCTGAAAGATTTTTGGGAAGCTATCGAATCTACCAACCATCTTATGGGAGGTGCTATCTGGGATTGGGTAGATCAGGCTCTTTATAACTATACTCCTGATGGGGAGCGCTATCTTGCTTACGGAGGAGATTTCGGCGACTCACCTAACGATGGCATGTTCTGCATGAACGGAATAATGTTTGCCGATCTCTCTCCGAAACCGGAATATGCCGAGGTGAAGAGAGTCTATCAGAACGTGGGAGTGAAGCCGATAGATATGGCCAAAGGTGAGTTTGTGGTATTCAACAAGAACTACTTCATGCCTTTAGCCGACAACTATCTTATCGTATGGGATCTTCTGAAAGATGGTCAGGTAGTTAAAACCGGTGAGATTCCACTTTCGTCTTCTGCCGCCATCGCACCGAGATCTTCAGGAAAATTTAGGGCCGACTATGATTACAATGACCTCGATCCTGATAGTGAGTACTTCCTGAACGTGCGTTTCCTTACTACCGCGGATCAGCCATGGGCTGATAAAGGCTATGTCCAGATGGAGGAACAGCTTCCTGTGAAATCCGGCAAATGGTTTACTGCGAAAGCTATGGCTACGTCAAATGCCGGTGGAGGGAAAACCGCTTTATCAGCAAATGACTCTGACGGCCTCACCTCAATAACTGGCAAAGACTTCACAGTGGCTTTTGACGACTCCACCGGAGCAATCGCGACTCTCATTTATGACGGAGAGAATCTTCTGGAGCGAGACGGAGGCCCACACCTCAACGCATTCCGTGCCCCTGTAGACAATGATATAGCTTATTACAAGGGCTGGTTTGCCAATGGTCTTCACAACCTTAAGCATAAAGCCCTCAGCAAGGAAATGAAGTCTAATCCTGATGGGTCAGTCACTATTCTTTATGCTGTGGAATCGCAGGCTCCCGTCTCTACAGTCGCCGACAATGCCACCTCAGGCCACTATCTGCTCAAAGATGTAAAAGAAATGACCCCCGAAGATTTCCGCTTCACGACAGAGCAATGCTATACGGTATATCCTGACGGAGCAGTAAAACTTGAAGCTGAGATCACATCCAATAAACCTGAGACACGGCTACCACGCCTCGGATACTCGCTTCGTTTGCCCTCCCGCTACTCAGATTATACCTACTACGGACGTGGTCCTCTTAATAATTTCCGCGACCGTCGGGCAGGCTCCGACATCGGGCTCTATGAGTCTACCGTAGCAGAACAGTTTGTCAGTTTTCCGAAGCCTCAATCCATGGGTGGTCGTGAGGATGTGCGCTGGGCGGCTCTTACAGCTGCCGATGGCAAAGGAATCCTTTTCCTCCCGACAGACACGGTGAGCATGAGTGCCCTCCCCTGGAGCGATCTTGAGATGACCCTTGCTCCTCACCCGAAAGATCTCCCGAAAAGCAGTGGCACGCATCTCCATATTGACGCCCGCACACTCGGTCTCGGTGGTCTCAGTTGCGGACAAGGCGGACCGTTGGAAGAAGACCAGCTCTACGCCGGCCCTCACAAGATCGGGTTCATCATCCGTCCCGTAAGAAATGATCTCCCTGGAAAAGCTTCCAGGTAATTCCAAACTCGTAAGATAAACTCAAGGTTTGTCAAGACAGACAGCTTATCATTTCTGTTCATCTTTATAAAGCGAACCAGAAAGAAACAGAAGCGGCTCCCAACTTCCCAATGGAAAGTCTGGAGCCGCTTCTGTTTATATTAAATATGTCTTATGTGCTTAAATATTTGCCCTCTACCTGCTTACTTCTTCTTTGCTGTCTTATCTTTACGGAATTTCTCAGGCACCTTGCTGAAGATTGCGTTTACGCGGGCCATATCGAATTTGGGTGTGCGGTCGTAGTTATACACGCCATTCTGCTCCTGCTCAACATCAGTGAGCTGAGTGTAGCAGTAACCCGACATATATGGCACGGCATTGATAGCATCAACCTGACCTTCGAGACGGGTATAAAACTCCTCTTCAGTCTTCGGGCCTTCACCATAGCCCCAAGTGTTATCGGCAAACTGTTTTCCAACCACCCATTTGATTCCACCAAATTCATCTACAAAGAAAGGCTGGCCGGAATAAGGTACCTCCCGGCGGGGATCCAAGCAAGGATACTTGCCATCTTTCACCACAAACACCTCCGCAAGTTTTTCAGGATCCTGTTCATATGAATGAAGGCTCCAGAGATCGGTAAGCACGTGATAGCCGCCGGAAGCATCATGCACGGGACGGTAATCAAGATTTTTTGTGATGCGGTACACATCTTCGATAAGACGATCATGCTGAAGGCCACCTTCATCATTGTCAGGGCGCTCCCAGGTTTCATTGAAAGGAGTCCAGGTTATGATGGAGGGATGATTCCTGTCGCGTACCACTACAGTCTCCCACTCAGGTATAAAGTTACGACCTGTGAGAGGATTGTTCATATTGCCACCCCAGCTCGGGGCCTCGCCCCATGTGAGGTAGCCCAATTTGTCGGCCCAATAATGGAAACGCTCTTCAAAAACCTTCTGATGCAAGCGTGCGCCATTGAAACCGGCTGCCTTTGAAAGCTCAATGTCATTGCGGAGAGCCTCATCAGTCGGAGCTGTCCATATGCCGTCGGGATAGAAACCCTGGTCAAGCACGAGGCGCAGATAGTAAGGCTCGTTATTGAGATAATATGTATTGCCCTCCACGTGAATCTTGCGCATTCCGGCATAAGAGTTCACCTGATCCACAAGCTTTCCATCCTTATCATATACGTTCAGCTCCACATCGTAAAGGAATGGATCTTCAGGCGACCAGGTCTTTGCCTTGTTCACCTTCACAGGGATGCTAAGCACGGGAGAAGCCGCCTGTTTTGCAGAGGCTACCACCTTGTTACCATCCTTGATCTTTACCTCGAAAGTCTGTCCGGCCTTGAGGCTGCGGAAGTCAGGCTCTACGATAAACTGGCTGTTGTCTAAATCTGGAATAATATAGGCGCTTTTAAGACCGGCCTCATCCACTGGCTCCATCCATACGGTCTGCCATATTCCTGTGGTGCGTGTATAGTGGCACCCCTGGGAATAGTAGTTTCCACACTGTTTACCTGTAGGCTGCACACCGCTTCGGAGATCATCCTCCACACGCACTACAAGATTATGCGGCTTGCCGTCTTTTACATATTCTGTGATATCAACCGAAAAAGGCGAGCTGCCACCCCAGTGACGGCCTACGAGTTTGCCGTCAACGTAAACTCCGGTGAAGAAATCCACGCCTCCGAAATTGAGCATAGTGCGTTTTCCTTGCCATGATTCCGGAATCTGGATTGTACGGTGATACCACATGGCAGGTATGAAATCCTTGTGTCCCACTCCCGAGAGCTCACT
>CAZUNU010000058.1:0-5244 GCA_964622105.1 uncultured Sangeribacter sp.
GATTCTACTCCCGTATAAACGAGATATTAGGTTCGGAAGATGTTTATGTGGTTGTATGTTGCTGTATTCTTAAAGAACCATTTGTTGAGCGATTCAATAAAGGTGAAGACGTATATGGTTTGTCTTTGAAATATCTTATTGAACGAGCTATCTTCCATATTGATGACTATACTGATGGTAATTCCCGATTAAGAATTATTGTAGAGCGTAGAAATCCCAACCAAAATCGGGCATTACTCAAATATTACAATGGACTTCGAGTAAAAGGAACTAAATGGATTACTCCTGAACGTCTGACAGACAGGATCAAATCTTTTAGTTTTGTAGGGAAGAAGGATAATGTCATAGGTCTACAGATTGTAGATTTGATTGCATATCCTATAAGCCGGCAAATATTGAATCCAAATCGCCCTAATCCGGCTTTTGAGATTATCGCCAAGAACATCTATACCTATAAAAGGGCAAAGTTAGGCTTGAAGATAATTCCTCATTAAAATTTCACAAACTTCAATAAGGTTATTTTTGTTAAGATTTTGTGGATAAGGATTATTTAGTTAACTTTGTATTCACAAAGGGTAGTTTCCTCTTTAACGAAATACTTCGAGTGCGAAAGCAACGATTTTAGAAACCGACAGTAGTCGATTGGAAAGAGCGGATTCGTCCGCTCTTTTTTCTTTAATACCAGCTCATTTATGGGCTTGATAGGCCTATGATTATTGGGATAGGTTGTATGCGTAATAAATTTTTATCTTTAAAATCTTTTGGACTTAAGTATATTCGGATTAATGAACAAAGTAGAGAGAAGGATTTGAATGCAGTTGGGAAAGCGTATAGAAATGCCCGGAAGATGTTAAATTAAGTTATAACACGATGGAGAAAAGCCATAGAATGAAATAACTTTATTAATTTTGATACCGTAACGGCATCGCGGCTAATCAGCAACCATTAGGTTGATCCGTAATTCACATTAACTTTAGGCAAATAAATTCATTAATAAACCTATCAGCAAGTAAGTGCATTATAAGACTACCATAAGGTTACGCGTAAAGAGAAGCTGCTGCAAAAAGGGATAAGAATACATCGGACAGACACATGGCATATAAACCACCCATAGATGAAAATGAGCTTGTGAAGCAGCTCCACGATCCGAAGACGGCAGCTGCCGCTTTCAACGTCTTGCTGAAGACATATTCACAGCCCGTCTACTGGCAGATCAGGAAGATGGTGATGAGCCATGACGATGCAAACGATCTGGTGCAGAACGTATTTCTGAAAGCTTGGAATAATCTGCATAACTTCCGTGGTGACGCCAAACTCTCAACATGGCTTTTCAAGATAGCAATCAATGAATCTATAAATTTTGTAAATAAGGAGAAGCAGAGGCTCAAACTCAGTGAAGATGCCGACGATTCATTCTTGCTGAACAATCTGGAAGCTGATTCATTTTTCGACGGCGACGCATTGAAGAAGGAATTGCAGGAGGCTATAGCCAAACTGCCGGAAAAGCAGAAGCTGGTGTTCAACATGAGATATTTTGACGAGATGAAGTATGAGGAGATGTCGGAAATACTCGGCACTTCGGTCGGTGCTTTGAAAGCGAGCTATCACCACGCTGTGAAAAAGGTTTCGGAAGCCTTGCTCGGCGACCAGATAGTTTGATAGAACCGATCAGATAGTCTAAATTAACATGGAAAACAAAAGTTTTCAGAATCTTGATTAAACCTCTGCAACTTCCTGATGTCAATTAAGAAAAAGATTCAAAATGCGACAAGAAGAGCTACTTAAAGATAAATACGGCACGGATCCGGGATTCAGGGTCCCTGACGGCTATTTTGAGGAACTCAACCTCAAGATAATGGAGCAGCTTCCGGCTTATCCGGAGGCTCCCCGGAAAGTAGACATGTCGCTCTGGCAGAAGGTTAAGCCATACGTATACCTGGCGGCTATGTTCGCAGGTATTTGGCTGATGATGAAAGTATTCCACACAGTCAGCACTGCGGATTCACTGAATCTCGACAATCCTCCGGCTGCATTGGCAAATGCAGTGGCTTCGGAGCCTGACGTGAATCTTACTATGTTTAACCCGGCCGGCGACTATCTGCTTGAAGAGGAGATGACTCAGACATACGGTTCGATCGAAGAGTTTGAGGCAGATTTCGGTTACACATTCAAACCGCAATATGCAAGCCTCTGACTCTACGGATGGAAATGTAAAATTATTTGATTGCGTGATATTTTGCTATGAGAAAACCTTTACTTTTAATTCTTCTATTCTTTATCGGATGCTCATCCGCTGTCTTCGCCCAGAAGCAGGACGATAAGAAGATGAAAGACATGATGAAAGAACTCCGGGAGTTCAAGATCAAGTATATCGCTCAGGAGATTGAACTCAAGGATGATCAGAAAGAGGTGTTTGTAGAGCTCTACAACGAGATGAGCGACAAACGCATGGACGTGATGCGCGATGCCTGGGATATGGAGCGCAAGCTGAAGAAGAATAAGGAGGCTACAGAAGCTGACTATCAGGCAGCCACCGACGCCATGACCAAGGCCAAGGCCAAGGATGCGGAGATTGAGAAAAGCTACGACGACAGATTTGCAAAAATCCTGTCGCAGAAGCAGATATTCAAAATGAAAGAAGCCGAGAACGAATTCCGTAAGAAGATTTCAGAAATGCGTCATAAACACGGAAAGAAAGCCGGCAAAAAGAAATGACATGAGGTTATGAAGAGAATGAATTCATATCTCAAAAAGGCTGTCGGATCGACGGCCTTTTTGCTTATAATGCTGATCAACATGAGTGTAGATTCAAATGCTTTAGAGAAAGAAAACTTGCCGGATTTCGCTTTTCCGGAAAAGGTGGAACAAGCTTCTGAGGCAGCGCTTAAAAGTGCCTTGACCGGGAAGGATGATGTAGCGGCCTTACAATCGATTATCCGAATAATTGCAGCCCGAAATGCCGTATCAGCTGATTCCTTCAACCGTAATATAGCTCTCATAGATTCGGTAAAACCGATGCTCAAGGCGCCATATTCCAATCTTGCCACCCTCCTGGAAGCAGGAATGTATACGCAGCTATACAGCCTCAGCCCATGGCAATTTAACAACCGCACGCTTCCGCTCGACGATTTCCCTGAGAATCCGATGGAGTGGAGCGGTGACCTTTTTGCCAAGAAAGTGCTGGAGCTTGTGGATGAAGCAGTGGCAGATCAGAATGCGGCACGTAGCACTCCAATAGAAAAGATACAGCCTTTGCTGACAAACTTTGCTTACGCAGAGAAAACCGGCCTTTCAGTGGCCGACTTCATCACTATTCGTGCCGCATCCTTGCTCGGCAATTTTGCTACGTCTGGTTCGGAGAGGATAATACCATTCTTTGCCGATGCTAAACCCGTGGCCGCAGGAGTGAGGGAGGAATGTGGTCTGCGTCAGACAGAGATAGTGGATGCTCTATATAAATGGAGAGAAACTGTCGGCAATATTCCTGCCTTGGTATCTGCAATTCGTCTTAAGTCTGACTATCTGCCATATGAGGAGAGAGAGGCTTTCCTCGGAGAGTGGGTGAAGACGTTGGCTGATGATGTGGCTTGTGCTCCTCTCCTTAGTGAGTACATGGAATACCTTCCGGGTGACAATTCGCTCAGATGGCCACGGAAAAAGCAGCTCTACGGCCTGATCAGTGATTATCTGAAGCGATTCCCCGGGTCAGATTACGCATCTTTGATGAAATATGATCTCGCCGTCCTCACAGAGCAACGTGCTACGCTAACCTTGCCAGATAAGTCAGTTTCGGCCTCTAAAGTGAAAGGCACCCTTACCTCCGAGAACATGAATACGGTGTATGTGTTGCTCTACAGTGTGCCGGAGAGTATCGTACCGATGAATAATCTCAACATCAAGGAATTTCCGGCTAAAGGAAAGTTCATAAAGGCCATAAAGGTGGAAGCCGAAGGCACCGCACCGTTTACTGCTGACAAGGAGTTTGAATTGCCTCCTCTTACTCCCGGCTACTATGTGGTAGTTCCCTCCGCTAACCCAACACTAACATCTGATTGGAGTAAAAAACTGAACCGCTGGTCGGTCAACGTGTTGAGTGTGTCAGATATAGCTGTGATCACCTCAATGAACCGTCGTGAGCGTGGCAGCGGGAGCCTTTTTGTGGTGGATGCTTCCTCGCAGCGACCGATTGGGGGCGCCACTGTGAAATTCTATCCCGACAACAGTGTGAAGAAAGTGATCAAAACCCTTGTAACCGACAAAGAGGGTAGAATTGAGGTGCCTGAAGGTTTCCTCAGAATGAGGGCTTCATATGGCAACAATGTTGTGTGGCAATCCACTGATATGTATTACGACAGCAAAAGGTCGGAATTGACGAAAAGAGCTACGGTTCTTACTGATCTTTCGGTCTACAAACCGGGTGACAACGTAGGTTTTTCAGTAGTAGCCTGGAGCGTGTCGGGGCATGACAATAAGTTGCTTAAGAGTGAAAATCTGAAGGTTGTTCTGCGTGATGCCAACTGGAAGGAAGTAGACACTCTTCAGCTTACAACCGATGCATTCGGACGTTGCTCGGGACGATTCACTCTTCCCGAGTCCGGATTATTGGGCCGCTACAGCATTTCGGTCACTTCATCTGAAGGAAATGATAGTTTCGGCACACAGTCCTTCCAGGTAGCGGAATATAAGGCTCCCACATTTTTTATTGCTCTCGATTCAGACTCGGCCACATCTTATGAGCCGGGTGATACGGTTTGTTTCAAAGGTGAAGTAAAGACTTACTCCGGTATGTCTTTAGGCGGTCAGGAGGTTGACTTCACGGTCAACTGGCAGCAATGGTGGCGTTGGTGGATAGGTGGCATAGACAATGCCTCATACTCCGGAAAAGTCACTTCGGATGCTGATGGAAAATTTGAGATAAAACTACCTACCGAAGCATTAAAAGGCACTCCCTACGAACGTGGCATTTTTACTCTCACGGCCACTTCCACATCACCTTCGGGCGAAACCCAATCCTCTTCTCCACTGAGCTTCTCTTTGGGTAAAGGATTTTCGATTAATCCTGACTTTGGTGGAGAGGTGAGGGAAGTGACTGGTGAAACCATACGCTTCAATGTGCCTGTATATGATATCCTCAATCATCCTGTGGTGAAGAAAGTGGATTATAGTGTGGCAGATGCCGAAGGCAAGAATCTCTTTGAGGGAAGTTTTGAGAGCCCTGTCCTTGACCTACCGACTTCTCGTCTC
>CAZUNU010000058.1:5344-13212 GCA_964622105.1 uncultured Sangeribacter sp.
CGCCGTTGGGTAAGCTTTATCGGCATGCATGATTATGTAGGCAAAACGGCGAAGGTTACGCTTGTGCCGGAGGAGACTACAAAGAAAATGAAAGTGACTACCCTTTCATTCCGCGACAAGATTTCTGCAGGCGATAAGGAGAAATGGGTATTTTCCTTCAGTGTCGATGATGCAGTTCAGGGTAATCTGCCGGCTATGGCTGTGATGAGCAATAAGGCTCTGGATGCGATATATCCCTTCAGCTGGCATCTTGCTTTGGGGGGCAACTCATGGTATGACTATTCTTCAATCCACTTCACGCAGAGAAACTACCGCTCAGTCAACGGCATTTTCTCAGTGCTCCCACGTTACCGTCAACCCGACACCTCGCTTCCGCAATGGAACACATATAATCAATTATTGGCCGGGGGAGCCAATGGCAGCCTCAGAATCAGAGGAGGTGGCATCATGAGGAAAAGTGCCGCTTTTGTAGGAGCAGTAAAAAATGACGCAGTTCCCGAGCCGGAAGGAGCTGTTCTTATGGAGAATGAAGTGATGTTTGCTACAGCCTCCACTGCAGATATGGCGGTGGTCACTGAGCAGAAGGCAGAAGCTCAGGAGGAAGCAGTTGCAGAAGTTGATGGCGACGCCGGAAATTCCGGCGCTTCCGGAGAGGCCAAGAAAGAAGAGCCGCGCCCGGTAGAGTTGCCTCTCGCATTCTTCATGCCAAACCTCACAAGCGATGCTGAGGGCAAAGTGAACGTTGAGTTTACCACTCCTAATTTCAACACTACCTGGAAATTCCAGATCGTGGGATATAATGAGGCATTCAAGACGGCAGCTCTCACCCTTGAGGCGGTGGCCTCAAAGCCGGTTATGGTTCAGACGAATCCACCTCGTTATCTGCGCACGGGCGACAAAGCTTCCGTCTCAGCTGTAATGTTCAACAACTCACCAGACCCGCAGATGTTGCACGGCGAGATTGTAATATTCAATCCGACTACAGGAGAAACTATAACATCCAAACATCTCGGTGCTGAGGAGACTGCTCCCGGAGCCAACAGAAGGTTTTCAATTGACTTCACCGTTGCTTCCGATATCTCTGCTTTGGGTATACGAGCTTATGCTTATGCCGGCGATCATACAGATGGCGAACAGGCGATTATTCCCGTTCTCCCGTCGTCGACCCCCGTAGTGGAATCAACACAGTTCTATCTTGGTGCCGGTAAGGATGAGTTCTCAGTAAAGTTACCGAAATTCCGTAAAGATGCTTCACTAACACTGAAATACTGCACCAATCCTGTATGGGAATGTGTATTGGCTCTTCCAGAGCTATCAAAACCCGACTCGAAAAACGTGCTTTCTCTCAGTCGCGCTCTATATGCCGACGGAATGGCTAAGGGCATAATGACCCGTTTCCCGAGTGTGAAAGCCGGGTTGGAGAAAGTATTCGTTGAGAAAGATGGAGCCGGAAAAGCAACACTCACTTCTAATCTTGAGAAGGATTCACTTCTGAAGACCGTAGCGCTTGTAAATACGCCTTGGGTAAACAGTGCCGAGTCTGAGACTATGCGGATGCGTAATCTTTCGGGTTTGCTCGATTCGCAGAAACTTCAGGATGCTGTGAATTCGCTTGTTGAGCAAATTGGAGCCATGCAGAATCCGGATGGTGGCTGGAGCTGGTGTGAGGGTATGCGGTCATCGGATTTCATCACGGCATCAGTGTTAACTAACATTGCCGCACTCAAATCTTATGGTCAGGGTGAAGGCACAGATGGAATGGTAAATAAAGCGATTGCATACTGCGATAAATCCCTTTATGATGACTATGTGAAATATGACAAGAAATTCTCAACCATCACTATGCTCCGTTACCTATACGTGCGAAGTGCCCTTGATAAAGGTGATGGTAAGGCGGGATTCAAGACGCTTAAAAACGCAGCTGTAAAAGCCATTGATTCGGAGTGGAAGAATTTCTCAATATATGATAAGGCTACAGCCGCTATCCTTCTCAACCGCACACCCGGTTATGAGAAAACGGCACGACTGATTCTCGAATCCCTGCGTCAGTTGGCAAGTAAGAGCGAGACGAAAGGGTGGTGGTATGACAACCTTTCCGGAGGTTGGGACGCTATGCCAAAACTCGCCACAACAGCCCGTGCATTGGAAGCCTTTGCGGAGATAGAACCGAGTACAGAGGCCGTGGATGGTTTACGTCAGTGGCTTGTGCTCCAGAAAGAGACTGAAAACTGGGGTGATAATTCGGCATCTGTCGGCGTGATTGCAGCTATACTTAATTCCGGCGCTGACTGGACCGACAACACAACTGCTCCGGAAATCCGCATAAACGGCAAACCGATGGAGATGGCTTCTTCTGAAATGCTAACCGGCATCATGACAATGTCGCTGAATCCGGAGGAAGTCTCGGGTAAGACACTGTCGATAGTCCGTTCGGGCGATGGGCCGGCCTGGGGTGGCGTGGTGAGTCAGTATATCGCTCCTGTCAAAGAAGTGAAAGCAGAGAAATGTGAGAATCTTAAGATTGAGAAGCAGCTTCTGCTTGTGACTGATTCTGAGAATGGCAGCAAGGTTGAAAAAGTGACCAAGCCCTTGAAGACAGGTGATAAGGTACGCGTTACTCTTACTCTCACATGCGGAAAGGATATGGATTATGTGGCTGTAATTGATGAGCTTTCGGCTTGTCTTGAGCCGATTGATCAGCTTTCCGGTTACCGAAACGCCGATGGACTTCCTGCTTATCGTGAAGTGCGCGATACGAAGACAAGTTTCTTTATCGGTTATCTGCCGAAAGGAGTGAACGTTATCAGCTATGATTGTTACGTTGACCGAGAAGGTGAGTATGCTTTGGGGATTGCTTCGGCGCAAAGCCAGTATTCACCCTTGCAGAGCGCCCACTCGGCGGGTGGCGTCGTAATAGTGAAATAATCCTTTCTCGATAAGTTATTTCGTGAATTGAAGCCTATAAAAAATAAAGCTCGGATGATCGGATCATCCGAGCTTTATTTTCATACCTTCGTTATTGAGAATCACATTTGGAAAGATCTCAGCAGCCTCTTCGGCAAACCGTCGGTCATCATTATAGCGTGAGGAATAGTGACCTGTCAGCAATCTTTTTGCCCCGGCATCTCTTGCCACCATTGCTGCTTGTCTGGCTGTAGAGTGACCCCGGGGAGCAGCCAGCGGGAGGTGCTCTTCAAGATAGGTGGTTTCATGAAAGAGCAGGTCAACAGGTCCTATTTTTTCTGCAAGTTCAGGCATATACATCGTGTCGCTCATGTGAGCGTAAGAGAGCGCCGGGGTAGGAGGGGTTGTGAGTGCCGAATTGGGAATTACAGTGCCATCAGGTTTCACGTAATCCTCACCTTGCTTAAGGCTATTCATCATATAGTGGGGCACATCGTGAAACCGAGTCATTTCCGGATTGATATGCCTGGGATTCGGTTTCTCTTGAAAAACGAATCCAACCGTATCCACTCGATGCTTTAGCGGAATGGTACGCACGGTAAGCGACTTGGTCTCAAGAATCACCGCCTCTTCCGGTTTTATCACGTTGAACTGGATATCAAACGGAGTGTCGCGGTTGAAGTAATCAAAAATCGCCGACAACTGTTGCTTCCCCTCCTCGAATGTGTGGATGGTGATTTTGCCTCCGTTGCCACCTAAGGCAAGAGTGCCAATAAGGCCGGGAAGCCCGAACACATGGTCGCCGTGCAAATGGGTGAGAAAAATGTGGCGCAGTTTAGTGAACGGGAGACGCTGGCGCATCATGCCGAGTTGTGCCCCCTCGCCGCAGTCGATCATGTAGAGACTGCCGCGATGGTTCACAACCGTAGACGATGGCTGATGGCGTAGCGACGGACGGGCTGAACCGCAACCGATGGTATGTATGGTGAAATCTGTCAATGTGTGAGATTTTCGATTTTGTAATCTTTTGCAAGGCCTCCGGCTCCTGTCTCTTTATATAAGGAAGGGAGATCGTGGCCGGTCTCTTTCATAACCTGCACGAGTTTGTCGAAGCTAACTCTGTGGCGACCGTCAGAGAAGGTAGAGTAGATGTTGGCATCGAGTGCACGGGCTGCTGCATATGCGTTTCGTTCGATACATGGAATCTGCACAAGACCGCATACAGGATCGCAGGTCATGCCAAGGTGATGCTCCAGACCCATCTCCGCAGCGTATTCAATCTGGGCTGGAGTGCCGCCGAAAAGCTGACAGGCTGCTCCCGCAGCCATAGCACAAGCCACCCCTACTTCTCCCTGGCAACCGACATCTGCACCTG
The DNA here is from genome assembly GCA_964622105.1 of uncultured Sangeribacter sp. Classification (GTDB taxonomy): domain Bacteria; phylum Bacteroidota; class Bacteroidia; order Bacteroidales; family Muribaculaceae; genus Lepagella. The sequence goes on from CAZUNU010000058.1 coordinate 9,624, forward strand.
AAATGCTGGCGTTTTGTTTGACAACGTTTCCGATAAGTGCCGCCGTGGCCAAAGCGTGAGTCATCTCAAGATCTGAGAACTGACGAGATTTCCAGAGATGATAAAGTACAGCAGGCAAAACTCCACAGCTACCGCAGGTAGGAGCCGTTACGATCATGCCGCCGGAAGCGTTTTCCTCACTTACTGCGAGCGCATATGAGAATACGAGACCGCGTGAGCGCAGATTGTCGCGATATCCCTCGGCACGCATATAATATGCCCGGGCTTTGCGCCGGAGATTGAGCGGGCCGGGAAGACGGCCGTCAGTGGCCAGACCACGTTCAACTGCATTTTTCATTGTCTTCCACACTTCAAGAAGGAAATCATTAATTTCCTTTCCTTCGCATTGGTCTACATACTCCCAGTAGCACCGGCCACTGCGTTCGCAATAGTCCATAATCTCAGACAAGGTATTTTTGGTATAAACTTCCTCGCCACCCTCTTTTTCAAGGCCTTCACCCTCGATGGCACCTCCGCCTACGCTGAATACTGTCCATTCCTCGGCTATGTTTCCTTGCGCATCAAATGAACGGAACACCATTCCATTCGGATGATAGGGGAGAAAAATATCCGGTTTCCAATTGAGTTTGACCGATTTACCTGATTTTTCAAGCGTATCGAGTATGGCTACGTCAGTCATGTGACCTTTGCCGGTGGCCGCGAGGCTCCCGAAAAGGTCTACTTCAAAAGCTTCAGCTTCAGGATGACGTTCAAGGAAATGCTCGGCGGCCTTACGTGGACCCATCGTATGGCTTGAGGAGGGTCCCGTGCCTATTCTGTAGATCTCTTTTATTGATTTCATGACGAAATTTGGTAGTTTTTGCAAAGTTAATAAAAAATCATAATAAATGAGGATTGCAGGAGCGTAAGATAAGCATTAGTTTTGCAACGTGAAATTGTAGGTTGATTTCAACCCGGCAAAATTCCAAATCTTTACCTTGCATCATGAGATTACGCTCCTGTATATTGAAGATATTTATGGCATTCGGTTTCCTTGGCGCCTATGCGGCAGAGGAAACTGACACTGTAGGTGTGACTCTTGATGAACTGAGTGTGTCGGCTCTTAAGCAAACTCCGGTTCTCCGCCTGCAACCGGAAGCAGCTACCTTGCTTACACAGGCTGAACTTGAGCGACTGAACATAGTCTCTATCAAAGGTATATCGGATGTTGTGCCGAATTTCTTCATGCCAGATTATGGCTCACGAATCACTTCAAGCATTTACGTGAGAGGCATAGGAGCCCGCATGGATCAGCCTTCAGTAGGCCTTAACGTTGACAACGTCCCCTTCCTCAATAAGGATGCATATGATTTCGATGTTTCCGATATTGTCAATGTGGAGATGCTCCGTGGTCCGCAGTCTACTCTATATGGGCGCAACACCATGGCCGGAGTAATCAACGTAACCACATTGTCGCCGATGCGCTTTCAAGGATGGCGCATCAATGCTGAATTCACATCGCGCACAAGAGGCAAAGCTTCCATAGGGTGGTATCACCGCTTTTCACAGAAAACGGGCTTATCGCTTTCTGCTTCTTATAGCGGAGCAGCAGGTGAGTTTACAAATGAGTATAATGGAAAGAAACTCGACTGGGAGAATAACCTGGGATTCCGTTCTAAATTCAATTGGCTGATCAACAGCGATTGGACTTTGCAAAACACTCTCTCTACAGGATTGCTTCATCAGGGAGGTTACCCATATGAGTATGTGGAGTCAGGGAAAATCTCATTCAATGATACTTGCTTCTACAAGCGATTTACCTTCACCGACGGTATCACTCTCCGGAGAAGAGGCGAAAAAGTGAACATCTCCTCAATCACCTCTGTACAGCATATCAACGATAACATGACTCTTGATCAGGATTTCCTTCCTGATCCTTATTTCACGTTGACTCAAAAGAAACAGGAGTGGGCGCTGACAGAAGATATTGTAGTAAGGAATGCACAGCCTCAGACCTATAACTGGCTTGGGGGCGCATTCCTCTTCTATAAGCATCTCAACATGCAGGCTCCGGTGATATTTAAAGACAAAGGTATCAAGGAACTGATAGAAGACCATAGCAATAAATATAATCCCTATCGGCAGATTGAATGGGACATTCGTTCATTTCCACTTGAAAGTTATTTCACCATCCCGACAGTAGGCATGGCTGTGTACCATGAATCAGATCTGCGGCTTGGCAGGTGGACCCTTACGGGAGCACTACGCCTCGACTATGAAAAGGCTACGCTTGATTATAACAGCATCTGTCACACAGAATATAAGGTATATAATCTCACAGATGGAGGTAGGGAGTTTTACAGAGACGTGAACATAGATATTGATGAAAGGGGAAAAATCTCCCGAGATTTTGTGACGTTGCTCCCGAAAATTGCCGTGACCTACGATTTTGAGGCAGACAAAGGCAATGTGTATGCCAAAGTTTCGAAAGGTTACAAGGCAGGTGGATTCAATACCCAGATGTTCAGCGAGGTGCTTCAACAGCGACTTATGAGCATTATGGGCATCGGCACACAATATGACGTTGATAGAATCGTTGGATATAAACCGGAGCAGAGCTGGAACTATGAGATAGGCAGCCATCTGAATCTGATAAACGGGCGTCTGACTCTTGATTTAGCTGCTTTCTACATTGATTGCCGCGACCAGCAGATGACAACTTTCCCCTCCGGCACAACAACAGGGCGCATCATGACAAATGCAGGACGCACCCGCAGCTTCGGTGGAGAGGTGTCGATCTCCGGGAGCCTACCTTGTGATCTTCGACTGAACGCAAGTTATGGGTATACCAACGCCCGCTTCATAAAGTTTCACGACGGTATCAACGATTATAAAGGCAAGTATCTTCCCTACGCCCCCAAAAACACAGTGTTTGTTCAAGGAATATGGTTGCGACCGTTGGCCAATGGAAAGAACGGTACTCTTTCATTCGACGTAAACATGCGTGGCACAGGATTGATTTTCTGGAATGAAGCTAATTCATTGCGACAGCCGTTTTATGCCCTCCTCGGAGCCGGAGTTACCTATGCCAAATCTGATCTTACTTTGGAATTATGGGGACACAACCTCACTTCCACCAAATACCATACTTTCTATTTCATGTCGATGGGTAATGAATTCCTTCAGAGAGGAAAGGGGGCGGAAGTAGGCCTTACCGTAAGATTAAATATCTGAATTATAACATAATCAATAAAAAATAACCAACAAAATGAAAAAAATCGCATTCGGTCTTATCGCCCTTGTGGGGATGGCTTTCTCCTCCTGCGACATGGGTTCTAACGAGACCACAGCCAAAGATTCTTTCTTCTCCTACAATATGATGACTCCCCTTGATGGAGGCGCAACCGACGTGTGTGCTTCTTATTATGTAGTCAACATGAATGTAACCAAGGCTACTGCTACTCTCGCATCAGCCCTTGTTTACAATAAGAGCCAGATGACGTTTACCACCAATGAGATGAGTGTCCAGCAGTATTCTTATTCAAACTACTTCTCAGGCTTCACCGGCTACGTCAACAATCAGACAAGTATGCCTCTCGAGGACGGTCGC
>CAZUNU010000058.1:13312-14384 GCA_964622105.1 uncultured Sangeribacter sp.
CCGGCTAAACCTGTGGTTTATCTTGAGGATCTGGATGTAGAATGGGGTGCGGGCTCATATAAGATCAATGCAACTAATGTAGTTCCTAAGATGATTGAAAATAACAAGCTTGAAGCTCGTCCGGACTATACTTTCAAATCATTCACAATGCAGACCACGGGCAACTGGATGGAAGGAGCTGTCATCAAATATACTGTTGAGGCTCTCATGCAAGGCAATAGGACTGTAGAATATAAAGGAACCTTCAACGGTAATTATGTATCAATTCCGGATAACCTTCCGAAATAATAAATTTGATACCCGCTCAGGCTTTGCATAGTCGAAGAGATCGTGTTTTACGATGCCATTGTAGGCTCGAAGTTATTATCTTTCCGAAACAAATACTATAATAAGCAATAAGTGAAGGAATCGGCTGATAGTGCTGTTTGAATGTAGCGCTATTAGCCGGTTTTCTTTTTCATTTGTAGGATAAACTGTATATACGGAATCATTTTTCTTGTAAAGCGGAAAGATGGTGCGTTAAATCCGTTAGCATGGAGGCACATGATGAAGAGATAAAACTAAATGTTAAACTGAAAAATATGTCCATAACTTTTTTCAATGACAGTTTGCTGATTAAGTTTTTTTAAGTATCTTTGCACACAGATAGAAAGGGTGAGCAAACGGCTCATCGGCCTAACATGAAATAATAAACTAAAATATAGACGCTTATATGAATCTTTTGTTGGAGATAAGCAACAATACCTTGGCTGTGACCGCTACATTGACGGGTATCGGCCTCGTGTTTGCTGCTTTGTTGATAGCGAAGCTTATTTCTCCCAAGTCTTATTCGGTGAAGAAAGCGGAACCTTACGAGTGCGGTATGCCCACGCGTGGCGAGTCGATGATCCAGTTTCATGCCGGCTACTACATCTTCGCGATTCTGTTTCTTATTTTCGATGTGGAGACAGTGTTTCTCTATCCTTGGTCTGTAGTCATGAACGGACTCGGACCTAAAGGTCTGCTCTGCATTGGCATTTTCATGTTTATTCTAATTATGGGTCTTGCTTACGCATGGCGGAAAGGAGTGCTG
>CAZUNU010000058.1:14394-15752 GCA_964622105.1 uncultured Sangeribacter sp.
GAGTGCTGAAATGGAAGTGAAAATCAAAAGCATGAAGCATGAGGACTTCAAAGATAATGAGTATATCGATAAGCTCGTTGAGGAACTCAATGCTACAGGAGCCAATGTGATGGTGGGTAAGCTTGATCAGCTTATCAACTGGGGTATCTCCAATTCTCTCTGGCCTCTTACTTTCGGCACAAGTTGCTGTGCAATCGAGTTTATGAGCCTCGGCGCAGCACGTTACGATATGGCACGCTTCGGTTTTGAGGTGGCACGTAACTCTCCGCGCCAAGCCGACTATATTATGGTTCAGGGCACAATCGTTCACCGTATGGCTCCGGCCCTTATCCGTCTTTATGAACAGCTCGCCGAGCCTAAATACGTGATTGCATGCGGTGGATGCGCTGTATCGGGAGGTCCGTTCAAGAAATCATATTGCGTGGTTACAGGCGTAGACCAGATTCTTCCTGTTGACGTCTATATTCCGGGCTGCCCTCCGCGTCCGGAGGCATTCTTCTACGGACTAATGCAGCTTCAACGTAAAATCAAGGTGCAGAAGTTCTTCGGTGGCGTCAACCGTCAGGAGAAGATCAAGGAATTCTTTGAGAAACATCCTGAAGAGCAGGGCCGCTTAGGCTGATCCGCCATAAGTGTTTTCATAATTTGCGGTCTGTAGCCCAGACCATCCTCTTTATTCGAACTTTAAGACATGAGCGATATAAAAGAAAGAATCAGCAGTCTCTGCCCGTCGGTTACATTTACCGAGGGGGAGACTCTTATGGTTACTGTCGAGGAGAAAGACTGGTATCCACTGGCCAAGGCCTTGAAGGAGACTCCCGGTCTGGAATTCGATGTCTGTTCTGCAGTAGTCGGTATGGACTGGAAAGATAGCTTCGGAGTAATCTATTATCTTACCTCTACATCACGCAACTGGGAGATCGTAGCATTCAAAATCCCCATTCCCAACAGAGAGAATCCTATGATTCATAGCGTCAGCGATCTTTGGAAAGTTTGCAATTTCCAGGAGCGTGAGGTCTATGACTTCTATGGCATAAAATTCATCAATCATCCCGACATGCGTCGCTTCTTCCTGCGCAATGACTGGAAAGGTCATCCCTTGCGCAAGGATTATGACGCTGATCCCAAGCTCAATCCAATTCCATTGGAGGATGAGAAGAACGAGGACGATACAGTATCATATGTAGAGGGGCCTGATGGAAAAGTCAAGCCGGTAAAAGGTAAAGTGTTCCAAGAAGATGAGTATGTGGTCAATATAGGCCCGCAGCACCCTTCCACTCATGGTGTGATGCGTTTCCGTGCATCTATCGATGGCGAGAACGTGAAGAAACTCGATGTGGTTTCCGGATACATCCACC
>CAZUNU010000059.1:0-15639 GCA_964622105.1 uncultured Sangeribacter sp.
CAGATCGGTTCTTTCAGTGGTGCCTTGTTCTTCCTCCAGAACGGTCTGGAGAATGCCTATGACGGGATATTCAATGATCCGGCAGCTTTCAACGACAAGGTGAAAGTGTTATTCTTCGGCATGGGTTCGGAGGAGAACTTCGGCAGCAACCGCATCAGCCAGACCTTGCACGATGCCGGCATAAAGAACGTTTATTACGAATCTCCGGGGACACATCATGAATGGCTCACATGGCGTCGTTGCCTTGATAAGTTTGTGCCGCTGCTTTTCAAAAACTGATTCGGAATAAAGGGACTGAGGTGGTTACACGTTGCAAAATCAGTCGGAGAAGAGTCGTGTTACAAATCTGAATGTATTTGAGAGTGAAGTTTCGGTTATAGATTACCAATAGAAATGTAATGTAGATTCGCAGGCTGAGTATTCTCGTCAGGAAGGACTAATTTTGCAACGTGTAACATTGGCTCCCACGGAGCGTCTATGTTTCCATATTAGTTAACCCAAATTATCAAACCAATTTCTAAAAGTCATGAAGAAATTTTTACTTTCAATAGCCGCTGTTGCATTCGCAGGAAGTGCATTCGCAGCAGAGGTTGTTCTTGCGGAAACCGACTTTTCAAAAGTAAATGAGTATGGTTTCTGGAAATCAGATCGCACTACCGCTGAAGTTAAGGATGGAGCTCTTGTAATTACAAATGAAGAGGCTGCCGAAAACTTTTGGGATGTGCAGTACATTGTTGCCAATGATTTTGCACTAAAGGCAGGAACAACCTATACTATCAATGTAACAATTAAGGATTTCAGTGGCTCACTTCATTATAACCTCGGAACATGGGGAGATAATGTGGCCGGAGCTGTTGATGTGAAGGAAAGTGCCGATTGGCAGACTGTCACGATAAATGCAACTGCTCAGACAGCGACTGACTCAACTGCTCATCTTTTGCTTCAGAGCGGTGAGTTTGTTGGTTCATATTCAATTGCAAGCGTTGTCATAACTTATAATGAAGATGGAGATAAGCCTGAGGATCCTGTTAATCCGGGTGAATATGGTAAAGAGGTTTATTCAATAGACTATGCTACATCTAACTGGGCTTTCTATGTAATGGGATATACGCCGGAAGTGGTTGACGGTGTGCTCACTTCAGAATATCCTGGAGAATGGTATCAATATTTTATTGCAGACCAAATCAAGACCGAGGTGGGTAAGAATTACGTAGCCGTAGTTAAGATTAAAGGTTCTGAACCGGGTAATGCAGCCCTCAATATGGGTTGGGGCTGGGGTGACAATGATATTCTCAAGTCTACAATCGCTATCTCTACAGAATGGACTGAGGTAGCTCAAACATTTGAAAATATCGGTGGCACTTCATGCAATCTGGTTCTTCAGCCCGGCACATATCCCGGTAAAGTTGAGGTAGCATGGGCTAAAGTGTACGAACAGGTTTCTTCTGCTGTTGAGGCTGTAGAGAGCGAGAATGCTGAGGCTGTTTACTACAACCTCCAGGGTCTTGCTGTAAAGAATCCCGTTCCGGGCACAATCTACATCGTTAAGAAAGGCTCCAAGGTAAGCAAAGTGATTTTCTGAACCGATGCCGCAAGGCTGGTAAAGTAAATCTGCCAAGCTTAATAAAGCTATCAGCAAATCTTGAAAAGGATAGTTATTGCGAATCTAATCTATCCACTACAAATCTATAAATCTCAAAGAGGAGGTCTCATTTCGGGATCTCCTCTTTTTCTGTAGGTTACAGTAGAGAATGTGACAAATATGAATGTATGCGCTACATTCATGAGCCCTGCTTCTACAAATAGAAATGCAATGTAGATTCTGAAAATTGCGCCTCCTTTTCATATTATCTAAATTTGCATTGTGAATACTACTATAACCCATCTAACTGCATTATGAAAAAATCAGATATCTCCTTATTGAAGCCGGCGCTTTCTGTTGCGGCTTTTCTCCTCGCATCATCGGCTGCGGCCGTGAATCCGCTTGTGCAGACATGCTTCACCACCGACCCGGCGCCGATGGTGCACAATGATACGCTTTACGTTTACACCGGCCATGACGAGAACAAGGCTGATTTCTTCTGGATGCAGGAGTGGAGGGTGTATTCCACCACTGATATGGTGAACTGGACCGACCATGGGTCGCCGCTTGCCATCGAGGATTTCTCATGGGGCGACGACCGTGCTTGGGCTCCGCAGTGCATAGAGCGTAACGGCAAATTCTATTTCTATGTGCCGCTCCATTCCAAGCTGTCGGGCACCATGGCGATAGGCGTGGCTGTTGGAGATTCACCTACGGGTCCGTTCAAGGATGCAATAGGCAAACCTCTCGCCGACGGTAGCTGGGATTATATTGACCCTACGGTGTTTATCGATGACGACGGTCAGGCATATCTCTACTGGGGAAATCCCACTATCTATTATGTGAAGCTCAACGACGATATGATCTCTTTCGAAGGAGAGGTGCAGAAGCTTGTGCCCGATGAAGCAGGTTTCGGTCAGGGAAAGGAAGTGCCCATGGAGCCGGGCAAGCATTACGCCTCCTCTTACACCGAAGGCCCCTGGTTCTTCAAGCGCAACGGGAAGTATTACCTCGTCTATGCCGCCGGTGGCATTCCGGAGTGTATATCCTATTCTATGAGCGATTCCCCGACAGGGCCATGGAAATACATGGGCGTTATCATGCCTCAGAAGGATGAGTCGAATTCATTCACTAACCATAGCGGAATCACCGACTTCAAAGGCAAATCTTATTTCTTCTATCACAACGGTCAGCTTCCCGGGGGTGGTGGTTTCGGGCGCAGCATATGCGTGGAGCCTTTCGAGTTTAATGCCGACGGCACGATCCCTACCATCCTGCCAACCAAAGAGGGTGCTCCCGCAATCGCCACACTCAATCCTTACGGACGTGTGGAGGCTGAGACAATAGCATGGAGCGAGGGAGTGACCACCGAACCTAACGCCAAAACCGGAGTCTACCTGGCTGATATCCACAATGGCGACTACACCAAGCTTGCCAACGTGGATCTGGGCAAAGATGGACCAAAAAAGATCGGTGCAGCAGTGGCCAGTGCGTTGCGGGGTGGCACGATAGAAGTGAGGGCTGATTCAGCGGAGGGTCCGCTCTTGGCCGAGATAGCTGTGCCCGGCACGGGTGGCTGGGAAAACTGGCAGAATATCTCTGTCCCCGTTCAGGAGAGTGTTACAGGCGTCCACGATCTTTACTTCCTATTCAAAGGGCGCAAAGGTCCGAAGCTTTTCAACATCGATTACTGGACTTTTGAATAATCCTTTTCCGGTGGATAATCCTTTTCCCCGTTAATGATCCTTTTCTCCGTTAATGAGCTCTTTCACGTCGTCACTTGAAAAGTAGACGGTCAGGGATCTCTCCGAATCGCGAATAACAAACAAAAACCAAATATATCATGAAAAAAATAAAGCTGATATTCCTCCTGATGCTCTTCACGGCAGGAGCCTATGCATGGCCGGGAATGCCGATGCCCAAGCTCCATGTGGAGGGACGCTACCTCATGGATGAGGATGGCAACAAAGTGAATCTGCATGGATTCGGGCAGACCTACAGCCCGTGGTTCAACGAGCAGAATTCGAAATGGAACAACTACAACGTCGATGCCTGTCTGAAATACAACAAGGATATCCTTGACGGCGTCATGGACCGTGCACAATGGAAGATGACCTATCTTCGTCTTCACATGGATCCGTACTGGAGCAACACTCCGGGCCTTCCCACCACCGGGGAGAACGATATATCAGCTTTCGACATAACCCGTTTCCGTAAGTATCTGAAGGATGTGTTCATCCCGATGGCTGAATATGCAATCTCGAAAGGGCTTTATGTAGTGATGCGTCCACCGGGCGTATGTCCCGAGGAGATTGCCGTGGGTGATGCCTACCATAAGTATCTTAAGAAAGTGTGGGGTTATATCTCCACTCAGAAAGTGCTTACGGAGAATCCCTACATCATGTTTGAGCTGGCTAACGAACCTGTGCGCATCAAGGGTACGGACGGCAACATAGGTGCCGGCTCGGATGCCTGCAACGAAGCACTCACGCAATTCTTCCAGGAGATAGTAGACCTGATGCGCAACAACGGTTGCCAGAACATCCTTTGGGTTCCCGGCACGGGTTATCAATCCCAATACGCAGGTTTTGCCAAATATCCCATCAAGGGCGACAACATCGGCTATGCCGTGCATGTCTATCCGGGATGGTATGGAAGCGATGCTATCGAACCGAGCCATGAGCTTGGCGGCAGCTACGGTGGCGGCTACTCGGCATTTGCCGCAGGCTGGGCAAATCAGATTGAGCCGTGCGCGGATTTCGCCCCGATCCTCGTGACGGAGATGGACTGGCTTCCCTCGAAGTATGAAGCATCCTGGGGAAAAAGTATCACCGGGCAGATGCTCGGCTCAGGATTCGGTGCCAACTTCAAACTCCTTGCCGACCGCACAGGCAACGTAAGCTGGATGATCTTCACCGGTCCAGAGTTACTCGCGCAATATGACGGCACTCCGGGCACCCCCGGCAAATATACGAAATACAACGATCCCGACGGTTGCATCTGGGCCGCTTACCATTGGTATGAGGAATACGCCGGTTTCGAAGTGCCGGAGGCTCAGCATGTGGGTCTCTACCTCTCACCGCGCTCCGAAGAGGTGGCGTCAACCTACACCGTGCAGACCGGCTCTTCCACAGGCGCGGCACTTATAGCTGACCGCGGTTTGGGAGTAGACTTCAATGTGCAGGGTGAGATAGATGTAGTGATGAGTGAGCCTGGCATTGTGGAATGGGACGGCAAAGGCTTCAATGCCTTGAAAGCGGGTGAGACCGATTGCACCCTCACCTATGAAGTGAACGGCACCACAGAAACCAAGGAGATACATTTCATCTCAACTCCATTCCCGATCAAGAACGGTTTCTTCAATCCCTCCATTTGGGAGAACGGTTCGTTTGATGAGAAAACAGGCATCTTCTCCACCGGTCAGTACGGATTCGCGGGCTGGAAGTTTGCCAAAGGCCTTGATCTCTCTGATTACCGCTATCTGATAGCCGACATCGAGGCTCCTCAGAACAACGGACTCTCATTCCGCGTGTATGACATCGACAATTACTGGACCGACCCGGCCATCGTTGACTTCAACGGCTCTACTCGCGCCGTGATCGACCTCTCAACCCTTAAATCGGAACAGGGCCGCGTGATGGATCCTTCGCATATCTACATAGCGGGCTTCTGGAGCCGCGGAGGGGAGAGATTCAAGCTTAAATCGATCTTCGCTGCCAACGACCCGAATGCAGATGCCGCTGTTGAGACCATATCAGTCGGTGAGCCGCTGACAGTGGATGTCTATAATCTCCAGGGAGTGTGCGTGCGCAGAGGTATGGAGGCCGGAGAGGCTACCCTCGGTTTGCCCGCGGGCATCTACATTGTCGGAGGCAAGAAAGTTGTCGTAAGATAACCGGGTGTTTTCCGGAATTATTATACACTAACTCTTGAAAATTCAATTCATCATGAATAAATATATCAAAAAAATTCTTTCGATAGTGATGCTGGGAGCCTCTGTAGCAACAGCTCAGGCTGCCGGACCCGATCCCAATTTCCATATCTATATCTGTCTCGGGCAATCCAACATGGAGGGGAATGCCTCGATAGAACCTACCGACCGTCAGAATGTGCCGGAACGCTTCAAGATGATGCCGACGGTGGATTTCTCAAATCCCAAACGCACAAAAGGGGAGTGGTATACCGCCGCTCCGCCACTCGTGCGCGAGAGCACCGGTTTGACCCCGATGGATTATTTCGGGCGCACGATGGTGGATAATCTCCCGGAGGAGGTGAAGGTCGGCGTGGTGGCCGTAGCCATAGGCGGTGCGCCGATCGAGGATCTCGACAAGGATTTCGATCCCTCCGTGCTCGCCGACAAAGCCGACTGGTACCGCAGTTTCATGAAGGCTTACGACAATGCTCCTTATGCCACTCTCCTGAAGTATGCGAAGAAAGCCCAGGAAGACGGCGTGATCAAAGGCATACTCCTGCATCAGGGTGAGAGCAACAACGGCCAGAAGGAATGGTGTGGAAAGGTGCAGAAAATCTACAATGATCTTCTCTCCGACCTCGGACTTGAGCCCAATTCAGTTCCTCTGCTTGTGGGTCAGGTGGTGACATCTGAGAAAGGGGGCGCATGCGGACTCCACAATTCCGTGATCAATACCTTGCCCGAGACTATCCCGACGGCACGTGTGGTGTCTGCTGCCAATCTCGACCAGAAAGGCGACGGACTTCACTTCACAGCCCATGCTTACCGGGTGCTCGGTTGCCGCTATGCCACTGAGATGCTTGCCACCATGGGCATCACTGATCCGAAAGTAGCCTACTCGGAGGAGATACCTTTTATTCCCAAGCCGGAACCTTCGGAGGGTGATTTCGTGTTCGATTTCAAATACTTCAACCCCCAGATATGGGAAAAGGGTTCATTCAACGAATCCAACGGCGAATTCAAGGGTGGAATGTACGGTTTCGGTGGCTGGCAATACGAGACTCCGATTGATCTCAGCGGCTACAAATATATTGTGGCTGAATTGAGCGAGGATGACCATGACGGGGCTGAATTCCGTGTGTTTGACACGGCAAGCTACTGGGAGGATCCCTACACGTCAAGATTCAACGGCGGCAAACTGATAGTGGCCGAGCTCAACGGAATGATGAAGAACCTTAAAGACGGCACCATCAAGGCACTCGACACTTCCAAGGTCTACCGTGTGGGCTTCTGGGTATATGGTAACCGCCCGATCTATATCAAGCAGGTTTTTGCCACCAACACCAATCCCTATGATGCGGCCGTAAACGAGATCGACGCAGACAATATGGATAATCTTGCCGATATGCCGGTCTATAACCTCATGGGGGCGAAGGTGGCCGATTCACTCGTGGATTCATGTCTCTCGAAAGGAGTGTATATCTGCGGCGGTAAAAAAATTTATATGAAATAACTCCGTTAAAAACCTATAACCCCCTTACTTCCCACTCAAACTGTCAATATCATGGAAATTGCATTAAACGGACCAAAGGCCGTATCCGAGGCCAAAGGTTTCTACAAGCTTTCGATGCTGCAATGCATAGGTTTCGGTTCGGGCGATCTTGCGCAGAATTTGATCTATCAGACTGTCAGCATGTATCTGCTCTTCTTCTATACCAACGTATATGGCCTTGATCCGGCTGTGGCGGCGGTCATGTTCCTTATCGTGAGGATCATCGACGTGATCTGGGATCCTTTGGTCGGTACATTTGTCGACAAGCACGACCCCAAGATGGGCAAATACCGTTCATATCTCATTCTCGGCGGCATTCCTCTCACAGGCTTCGCCATACTCTGCTTCTGGAACGGCTTCTCCGGATCCCTCCTTTATGCCTATATCACCTATGTCGGTCTCTCGATGTGTTATACACTCGTTAATGTGCCCTATGGCGCCTTGAATGCATCCCTGACGCGAGACACGGCCGAAATCACGAAACTCACCTCCGTGCGTATGTTCATGGCCAATGTTGGCGGTCTCGCGGTCGGAATGGGTATCCCTATCGTGCTCAAGATGTTTGATCCCCTTGAGTCGGAGGATATGTCAACCCACGATTCAGCATGGCTCAGCACAATGGCAATCTACGGTGCCGTCGGTCTGGCGCTGCTCGTGTTCTGCTTCTCGCAGTGCCGTGAGAGGGTGGTGATGGACAAGGCCGAGACAGAGAATGTGAAGGTATCTGACCTTTGGATGGAGTTTGTCCACAACCGTCCGCTGCGCATACTCGCATTCTTCTTCATCACAGCTTTCGGAATGATGGCTATAGCCAATTCAGCCGGCGCTTACTATATCAACTACAACATGCATGGCACGGCCGGCGAACTCTCCATCTTCATGGGTCTCGGTTCGATCCCGGCATTCATATTCATGCCGATGATTCCGGCCATAAAGAAGAAGGTAGGGAAGAGAGGCATGTTCAATATCTTCCTTGTCACAGCTATTGTGGGAATGGCCCTGCTCTACATTGTTTCCGTGGTTCCGGCCCTTGAGCACATGTGGCTCGTGTATGTGGCTCAGTTCATCAAGTCTACAGGCGTGATCGTAGCCACCGGTTATATGTGGGCTCTCGTTCCGGAGGTTATCTCCTACGGTGAATATACCCACGGACGCCGCATCTCCGGCATCGTCAACGCCCTCACAGGCATCTTCTACAAGGCCGGCATGGCTCTCGGTGGCGTGGTGCCCGGTCTTGTGCTCGCATTCGTTGGCTTCAACAAAGAGGCAGCCGAGCAGACTCCTCTCGCCCAGCAGGGCATCCTCTGGCTCGTGGCCGTGATTCCGGCTCTCCTTCTTCTCCTCGCCATGTTCATCATATCCAAATACGAGCTCACCGACAAGCGTATCGAGGAGATCAACCAGGCCATCGAGTCGCGCCACAACAGTTGAGCATATCCACTTAAGCATCAACAACTGAGCATAAATGCTTCAACACAGCAATACTTCAGAATAACTACCCATGAAAAGAGAATTAATAGCAATGGCTATGGCGGCTGTTGTGCTCGGAGCGTGCAGTTCTGAGAAACCGACTGCCCCGGTCACTGTAAAAGACCATTTCAAGAACGATTTCCTTATAGGCGCGGCCATACCCGTAAAGCATGTCAACGGTGAAGACCCCAAGGCCGATTCCATCGTTACGCTGCATTTCAACTCCATCGTGGCCGAAAACTGCATGAAGAGTGAGAAGATCGGGCCGGAAGAGGGAGTATTCTTCTGGGACGATGCCGATAAATTCGTGAAATATGGTGAAGACCGCGATATGGCAATCATAGGCCATGCACTTGTATGGCACTCTCAGCTCGCGCCTTGGTTCCCGGTAGACAAAGAGGGGAATCCGGTGAGCGCCGAGGTGCTCAAGGAGCGCATGAAAAACCATATCTCAACAGTGGTCGGACGCTACAAAGGAAAGATAAAAGGCTGGGATGTGGTGAACGAAGCCATAGAAGATGACGGCAGCTACCGCCACTCTCCGTTTTATAATATCCTTGGCGAGGAATACATTCCACTCGCTTTCCAATACGCCCATGAGGCCGACCCTGATGCCGAGCTATATATCAACGATTACTCTATGTTCCGTCCCGAGAAGCGAGAAGCTTACGTGAAGCTCGTGAACGATCTCAAGAGTCGCGGACTGCGCGTAGACGGAATCGGGATGCAGAGCCATATCGGCATGGATTATCCCGACTTTGAAGAATATGAGAAGAGCATCGAGGCATTCGCCGGCACGGGATGTTCCGTGATGGTCACAGAGCTTGATATGTCGGCTCTTCCCACCATCCACATCGGCGCCAATATCGGTGATGTCTACAGGATGTCGCCAGAGGAACGCGAAGAGAAATTTGCCGAACTCAACCCCTACAAAGACGGATTGCCCGAAGACGTGAGCGAAGCCTGGAACAACCGCATGGATTCACTGATGACAGTGCTCAAGAAGCACTCCGACAAGATCTCGCGCGTCACCTGGTGGGGCACTTATGACGGCATGTCGTGGAAAAACGGTTTTCCGCTCCCCGGACGCACCGATTATCCGCTCCTCTTCGACCGCTCCTACAACATGAAACCTTTCATGCAGCGCGAGCTCTCCTCGCGGTGATCATTTTCAGAGCTCGGAGGGGGCGCGGTGATCATTTTCAGAGCTCGGAGATTTCGGCTTCGCCGGAAATCTTTTTAGGCTCTGAAAATGATTCACCGCTCGGTACTGGGGGAGAATACCTTTTTAATGGGGGACAAGGCCGCTTTAAAGGGAACAGGGCCAACCTAATCATTTTGAGAACTTGGCGCCACTTTTCCCTTCCCATAAACCTTCAACCATAAACCTTCAACCATAAACCCTCAACCATAAACCATAAACTCTCAACTATAAACCCTCAAAATGCTTAGTCCAAAAAAACGATATCTCTTCCCGGCTGATTACATGGCCGATCCAAGTGTGCACGTCTTCAATGGCAAGATCTATATTTACCCCTCTCATGACTGGGAATGTGAGAACGTAGAAAACGACAACGGCGACCAGTATGTGATGAAGGACATGCACGTGCTCTCCATCGACGGCGATCCGATGACCGGCATCGTGACTGACCATGGCAAAGCCCTCGACATTGCCGACATACCCTGGGCAGGGCGTCAGCTCTGGGACTGCGACATTGCCGAAAAAGATGGCAGATATTATCTCTATTTCCCGCTGAAAGACCGCAATGATATCTTCCGTATCGGCGTGGCAGTAGGCGACCGTCCCGAAGGTCCGTTCGTAGCCGAGCCGGATCCGATCCGCGGCAGCTATTCCATCGACATATGTGTGCTCAAGGATGGCGATGAATACTACCTCTATTTCGGAGGTCTCTGGGGTGGCCAGCTCCAGCGTTACAAAGACAACAAGGCTCTTGAGAATCCATATCTCCCCGAGGGGGATGCTCCGTCGCTTCCGAGCCGTTGCGCACGTCTGAGCAAGGATATGCTCCAGTTTGCAGAAGAACCGCGTCCAATTCAGGTGGTGGATGAGGAGGGCAAACCGCTCCGCGCTGACGATCCTCACCGTTTCTTCGAGGCTACCTGGGTTCACAAATACAATGGCAAATATTATTTCTCATATTCCACCGGCGACACCCATCTGCTCTGCTATGCTGTTGGCGACAATCCTTACGGCCCCTTTGTATATCAGGGCGAGATACTTACCCCCGTTGTTGGCTGGACCACTCATCACAGCATCGTGGAGTATGACGGAAAATGGTATCTCTTCCATCACGACAGCGTGCCCTCCGGTGGCAAGTCATGGCTCCGCAGCCTGAAAGTGTGTGAACTCACCTACGACAAGGATGGCCGTATCCTCACTATAAACGGTATGGATTGACAATCTCCGCAACGGCATGGATTAATGAGATCAATGCCAAATTCGCACTTTCAAATTTACAGATAGACGAACATTATGAAACATATTTTTATCCTGCTACCGTTGGCGGGAGCCTTGTTCACTCCCCTTACCTCAGAGGGGGCAAGAAAAGAGATAGCCAGCCCTGACGGAAGAACCGTGGTGACAGTGACAGATGAAAACGGACAGCCCTCTTATTCCGTGAGGTTTGACGGAAAGGATTTCCTGCTCCCTTCGCCACTCGGAATGAAGACCAACATCGGCGACTACACTTCGGGCGTGACCATGAACGGTAATTCTGAGTCAGGCACGGTTAATATTTCCTACTCGCTCCCCAACATCAAGAAAAGCAGTGTAGATCACAAGGCCAACCGTGAGATAATCACTTTCATGAAAGATGGTGAGCCGGTATATGATCTTGAAGTGATGGTGAGCGACAATAACGTGGGCTACCGCTACAAACTGCTGCCGAAAGGGGAGACCCTCGCCTGTGTGGTTGAAGAGGAGGCTACGGGATTCAATATGCCCGAAGGCACCACCACATTCCTCTGCCCGCAGATGAAACCCATGACCGGATTTGCACGCACAGCCCCGAGCTATGAGACAAACTACGATCTCGATGCCCAGCCCGGGACAAACGGCTGGGGCGAAGGCTTCACTTTCCCTTGCCTCTTCCGCAATGGCGACAACGGTTGGACTCTAATCTCCGAGACGGGAATAGCCGGCAACTACTGCGCCTCTCACCTTGCAAACAATGGTGGACGCGAGTATGCAATCGCTTATCCAATGGCAGCTGAGAACAACGGCTTCGGCTCGACAGGAGCACAGATAGCTCTTCCGGGCTACACTCCATGGCGCACGATCACAGTAGGCGCAGATCTCGCGCCTATCGTGGAGACCACCATGCCTTTCGACTTGGTAGAGCCGCTTTATGAGCCTTCAAAAGACTATGATTACGGAAAGGGAAGCTGGAGCTGGATCATCAAGATGGACCCGAGCTGCAATTTCGATGAGCAGAAGAAGTATATCGACTTCTCTGCGGCAATGGGCTGGGACACCGTGCTTGTCGATGCCCTCTGGGATTCACAGATAGGCTACGAAGGAATTGAGAAACTTGCAGAATATGGCCGCTCAAAAGGAGTGGATCTCTATCTATGGTATAATTCCAACGGCAACTGGAACGATGCTCCGCAGGGTCCGCGTGGTGTGATGAACGACATCGTAAAGCGCCGCAAAGACATGAAGTGGATGCAGAAAAACGGAATCCGCGGCATAAAGGTAGACTTCTTCGGCGGCGACAAACAGGAGACCATGCGGCTTTATCATGATATCCTTGCCGACGCCAACGATCATGGCATTCTCGTGATATTCCACGGCTGCACACTTCCCCGCGGCTGGGAGAGGATGTATCCCAACTTTGCATCGGCAGAGGCCGTGCTTGCCAGCGAGAACCTGCATTTCTCACAAGGTATGTGTGATGCCGAGGCCAAGAACGCCTCTACCCATACTTTCATCCGCAATACGGTGGGCAGCATGGACTTCGGAGGAAGCACGCTCAACAAATATTACGGCGCCGACAATGCCCACGGCAGCCAGCGCAAGACAAGCGATGTGTTTGCCCTTGCTACCGCTGTGCTTTTCCAGAGCCCCGTGCAGCATTTCGCGATGGCTCCGAACAATCTCACCGACGCCCCGGCATGGGCTGTTGGCTTCATGAAGAATGTGCCCACCACGTGGGATGAGGTGCGTTTCATCGACGGTTACCCCGGACGTTACGTTGTTATGGCCCGTCGCGCAGGTAATGACTGGTATATAGCCGGCATCAACGCGCAGGAGAAACCTGTTGAGATTGAGGTGGCACTTCCTGAAGGTATGCCTTCTGCCGGCCTCAAACTCTATTCCGACAATGATAAACTTGAAGGCTCCGTCAAGCAGGTGAAAGCCGACAAGAAAGGTAAGGTTAAACTGCGTATCCCCAATAACGGAGGCATTGTGCTGACATGTGCCGACTGATATTCTCACTGTTTCTATTGGTTGCAGCGTTCCCGGTGTGGAGCGCTGCGCCTGTCGTTGAGTTTGTCACTCCCTCGGTTGTGAGAGTGAGATGGAATCCTGTCGGCATCGTAACCGACAACGCCACGGGAGCCTGCGTCTACCGTAAGCAGCCTGTTGAGGTTAATGTGAAGATGGATGGCGGAGTCAAAGTGCTTGCGACCGACTCTTTGGAAGTGACCGTCATGCCCGATGGCGCCTTGTCGTTCCGTGAGCCAGCAAGCGGAAAGATTCTTCTCAATGCCAATCCTCCCTCTGACGGCAGCTACGAAAAAGTGCCCAAAGAGCGGATCACCTATGATGAGGCTTCCACTCGGCAGGAGGACACGGCCAACGGGAAGGTGATGGTAAAAGATGTGCTGAGGCGCGACACCCTCGGATATAAGGAACGCTTCCGCTTCTCTTTCACTACTCATGGCGATGAGGCTATCTACGGCTTAGGCTCGCATATGGAAGATTATATGAACCTTACCGGAAAGACCCTCTGGCTCACCCAACACAATCTGAAAGCGTTTGTGCCGATGATCGTCTCCACAGGAGGATTCGGTCTGCTTGTCGATGCCGGATGCTCGATGAAATTTGAAAGCATACCCATAGGCAAACCGCTTGAAGCAGGGCAAAAGTGGCAGCAGATATCATTTACAATGGAAGCGGCAAAGACTGTAGACTACTATTTCATGAAAGGAAAACCTGAGGAGGTAGTGGCCGACTACCGTTTCCTTACAGGATCGGTTTCGATGATGCCGCGCTATCTTTTCGGCTATATCCAATCAAAGGAGCGCTATGTATCTTCTGAGGATATAGTCAATACGCTCAGGGAGTATCGCCGGAGGCATGTGCCCATCGATATGATCGTGCAAGACTGGAACTACTGGCCGCAAGGGTGGGGTTATATGAAGATGAACCGCGACTTCTATCCCGATCCAAAGGCATTGGCCGACTCGGTGCATGCCTATGATGCGAAACTCATGGTGAGCATCTGGGCAAATCCTCAGTATTGTCCAGAGGAGGAAGATTTCAGGAAGCGAGGCTTCATGCTCGAACATTCCGTCTATGATGCTTTCAACCCGAAAGCGCGCGACCTTTACTGGGATTACGCTGACAAGGAATTCTTCAGCAACGGTTTTGATGCCTGGTGGTGTGACAGCAGCGAGCCCCTCGATGGCGACTGGAATCAGCTGCCCCCTCCGGAGAACGGAAAACCCTATTCATGGGATGATCATGAGCGCCGTTGGCGGCTAAACGATGAAGTGCTGTCGGAGTCGCTGGGTGCCGAGAGAGCCTGCCTCTATTCCCTGAATCATTCGCGTGGCATTTTTGAGCATCAGCGAAGGGCGACCGACGCAAAGCGTGTGGTGAATCTCACGCGTTCCACCTTTGTCGGGCAGCAACGCTACGGCACCATAGTATGGAATGGCGACACTCACGCCTCATGGAAATCTTTCCGTCAGCAGATTCCGGCCGGACTCAATTATCTGGCTACTGGCAATCCTTACTGGACGGTAGACGTGGGGTGCTTCTTTACCGGCAAGGATGGACGCTGGTTCCGGATAGGTGAGTTTCCCGACGGTGTGAAGGATGACGGCTATAAGGAATTCTATACACGAATGTTGCAATGGGCGACGTTTCTCCCCGTCTTGCGCAGCCACGGCACCGACACTCCACGCGAGATATGGCAGTTCGGCGAGCCGGGCACACCCTACTATGACGCCATACTTTCCATGATAAAACTCCGCTACTCACTGCTACCTTACAATTACAGCATGGCCGCCCGTCAGACCAAGGGTGGCTATTCGATGGCCCGGCCTCTCGGTTTTGATTTCCCGGAGGATAAGAATGTGCACGACATCAAAGATCAATATATGTTCGGCGATGTCATGGTTTGTCCGGTTACGTCCGAGGGAGCCGACCATCGCGAGGTGTATCTGCCCTTGCATGAAGCAGGGTGGGTAGATTTCTTCACAGGCCAGCGTCTGGAGGGAGGAAAGACTGTCAATGCCACCGCGCCTATTGACCGTCTGCCGCTTTTTGTGAAAGGTGGCAGCATCATACCGCGCATCCGTCCTGTGGAGCATACGGGCGCAAGCGTGGGAGAGCCGGTAACCATCACTGTCTATCCCGGTGCCGATGCTGAGTTCACTCTTTATGAGGACGAGGGCGACAACTACAATTACTTGAAAGGATCCTTCTCGGAGATACCCCTCCGATGGGACGATGACAGGCGCATTCTGACTGTCGGTAATCGTAAAGGAACATTCCCGGGTATGGAGCCCACCCGAAAATTCAGTATTTCGTTACCTTCGGGAGAAAGCCGGGAGCTCATTTATAACGGCGTGGAAACAATTGCGAAGTTGTGAAACCCTCATTGCATAAAGTATGGGGATATGCCTTAGGCATATCCCCATACTTGCTTGATATTCAATAAATATTTTACCGTTTCGTGCACCTCACAGGCATGGCATCGACCATACTCTTTAAGCCTGAAGAGTAATAAGGGGCTGTGTAAGTAGTTGTATTTACGTCAGAAGTAGGAAGTACGGTATGGGGACCTGTAACCCATAGGAAAGCATTATCGCCTCGATACAAGTCAAATAATGTGGTATATCTGTATGGGTCAGCCCGTAATCCTCCCT
>CAZUNU010000060.1:0-15593 GCA_964622105.1 uncultured Sangeribacter sp.
CCGTGAGACCGACGAAGAACTCGTGGTCGACAACAAATTCATAATGTCGCCCAAAGATCTGAAGACCATCCACTTCCTCGACCGCATGGTTGAAGCCGGCGTGCGCGTATTCAAGATAGAGGGACGTGCCCGCGGACCCGAATACGTGCGTGAGGCCGTGGAATGTTATTCACAGGCCCTGCAGGCCATCTGCGACGGCACCTTCTCCGAAGCAAAAGTAGCCGAATGGGACGAGCGTCTCGGGCGCATCTTCAACCGTGGCTTCTGGAACGGTTATTATTTTGGCCAGCGACTCGGCGAATGGAGCGCCAAATATGGCTCATCTGCCACCCGCACAAAGGTATACGCCGCCAAGGCCATCCGACATTTCCCCAAGATCGGCATCGGCGAATTTCAGATGGAAGCGGGCGAACTGAAGGTAGGCGACGAAGTGGTGGTAACCGGCCCCACCACCGGAGCCTTGATTTTCAAGATCGGGGAACTGCGTGTAGATCTCAAGCCGGTGGCCTCTGTAAAGAAAGGCGACCGCTTCTCGATGCCCGTACCCGAGAAAGTGCGCGCCTCCGACCGCCTCTATCTCTGGCGCGACAACACCGCCCGCTGACCGCTCAGCTTGGGAGATGAGAAAAATCACAATATTAGTTTTATTTATCATCTCGTTGTAGAAATCTCAGAAATTTTATATACATTTGGGCTATAAATCAATATTGTGACAGGAGAATTTCTCTAATTTAAATATTATGGCAAAGAGAACCAGATATCCGGTAGGTATCCAGACATTCGAGAAAATCATTGATAAGGGATATCTCTACGTAGACAAGACGTCATTGATTTATGATCTTGTCAACGGTGCGGAGTATGTTTTTCTGAGTCGTCCGCGGCGCTTCGGGAAAAGCCTGCTGATGTCTACACTCGAAGCCTATTTCAAGGGCCGTAAGGAGTTTTTCCAAGGCCTTGCAATCGAGAAGCTTGAGGAGGAATGGCTCGAATATCCGGTATTCCGTTTCGACTTGAGCGGCCAGAATTTCAATAACGTCCAACGCGTAAAGCTCCGCATATTAAACTGTCTAAATTATGTAGAGCAGGCCTATGGTCTGAAGAGCACCAATCATGATATTTCTGAACGCTTCAGTGAACTCATACGTCAGGCCTATGAGAAATATGGCCGGCGCGTTGTGGTGCTAATCGATGAATACGACAAACCATTGCTCGACTGCCTGCATGATGATGAGCTTCACGAGAAAATCAAGGCTGAGCTACGCGGATTCTACTCAGTGCTGAAGCAGAGCGACGAGTATATCAGGTTTGCCATGCTCACGGGTGTCACCAAATTCGGTAAGGTATCCGTTTTCAGCGGCTTGAACAATCTGAAAGACATCTCGATGTGGCCTGAGTATAACGCTCTGTGCGGTATTAGCGAAACGGAGTTCCACAGTTACTTCGCGGAATCCATACGCGCTTTTGCAGAGAAGCGCAATCTCACCCAGGAATGGACATGGGACGAGTTCAAGGTTCTATATGACGGCTATCGTTTTGCTTCCGAGGGCGAAAATATCTACAATCCGTTCAGTGTGCTCAATGCATTTGATGCGAAGAGATTCGGAGCCTACTGGTATGAGAGCGGATCGCCGTCTTATCTTATTAAACTGATAGAGCGGTATCAGTTCCGTCTGTCAAATCTTGAGGGAGAACGGCGTACTTCCAAACAGCTCAGCGACATATCGGATGTAAGCCGCGACATAGTGCCCTTGCTGTATCAGTCAGGCTACCTCACCATCAAGGGTTACGATGATCCCTCCGGCAGATCTTTGGGAGGGGAATACATACTCGGTTTCCCCAACCGAGAGGTTACCGAAAGCTTCTGGGAGTCGCTGTCAAACCATTTCTTCAGGGGGTATGGGGAGCCCTCCACCTTCAACAGCCGCAGTTTCCTTGAAGACGTTCGCCACGGGCGCGTGGAGGCCTTCATGGAGCGCCTGCGCAGCCTGTTTGCCGACACCAATTCCGAGCCGGAAGCCGACAAGGAGATCCATTTCCAGAACATGATGGCCATAGCCTGCAAGATGCTGGGTCTTGACGTGCACACGGAGATCCATTCGAGCCGCGGACGCTGCGACATGCAAATAGCGACGTCAGGCTACGTCTACATCTTCGAGTTCAAGGTAGACGGGTCGGCAGAGGAGGCGTTGAGGCAGATCGGGGAGAAAGGCTATGCCGAGCGGTATGGATCCGATCCGCGCACTGTCTACCTGATCGGGGCTAACTTCTCGACCGAAACCCGCACCCTCACCGACTGGCGCATCGAAACCCTGTGAAACGCGGAGCTGGGTTGTCAGTAAACCCAGTACTCCGTTTCAACGATGGTTTCGAATTTATCCCATTGCGGTGCTGATTCATACTTCTCCTTACACCCTTTGGGCACCATCAATACCTTTCCACTTGGTCCATTTTCCAATTGAGGAGGAGTAGGCCAATCTACCCGCAAGGTATCGACCTTACAATATTACTATAGAAATTAGGACTAAAAAGACAAATACTAAAAATAGTAGGGAGAGGATATAATATATATACCATGTTCTCTTTATTGAGCCGAGATATTTCCGCTTAATTTCTTCGGGATGATCATACTTTAAGAAGCGACTGTGTTGCATAAATGAGTGGAGAATAGGTTCAAAGGTGGAAATTAGATAGAAGAATGTGTGAAGTATTTATGGTTACTATCTTGATTCAGCTGATTTCGTATAAGATTATAATACGCCCCTCCACGGCGCAATAGTTCTTCGTGCGACCCTTGTTCAAGAATGCGGCCGTTATTCATCACTATGATATTGTCAGCGTTTATCACAGTAGATAGTCGGTGTGCGATTACGATGACTGTTCTATCCTGACAGAATTCCGTTAACTTATCTGTGATATTTTTTTCCGTTTCTGTGTCAAGAGAGTTGGTGGCCTCATCCAGAATCAGTATCCCGGGGTCACGGTATACCGCTCTTGCAATCAGAATTCTTTGTCGCTGTCCCTGGCTGAGTCCTTCCCCATCCTTTGCAAGGACAGTATCCCAACCTGTTATCCTTCTTCCCACAAAGTCTTTAATGTGTGCGATCTCAGCTGCTTTATCCAGCCTGATCCAATCCACATCTTGCTTATCTGGCAAAAGAGTGATATTCTTCAAAATAGTATCATTGAATATTTTCCCATTCTGAATTACCACCCCTATCCGAGCGCGCCACTCATCAATGTCAATTTCCGATAGATCAGAACCTGATACAAGAATATTACCCGAGGTACACTTGTAGTAGCCTAAGAGCAATTTTATTAGTGTAGTTTTTCCGCTTCCGGAGGTTCCCACGACTGCCGTTATCTTACCCGCCGGAATGGAGAAAGATATATTGTCTAAAGCTAAGTTATGAAGGTCGGATGGATATCGAAAAGTCACATTCCTGAATTCTATGTCGGGATCAGCTGTGGTGGCAAGACTTTTCAGACCAAACTGGTCACATTCATCGTTAACATCGTGCACATCACTGATCCTTTCAATTGAAATCTGCACATCTTGAAAATCAAGGATAAACCTCACAAGCTGTTCCAGAGGACCGGAGAGCTGTCCGAGTATGAACATTATGGCGAACATCTCGCCGAGACTCAAGTTTCCTCCTATGACCTGAAGAGCGGCTATTACATTTACAAGAAGATTCCTGGTCTCTTTCAACAAAGTGTTTCCTCCCTCAAGAGATTGTTGAAGAATTAGTTTACGGATCTGTACGTCCATCACAGAAGTGATTCGGTTTTCCCAGTTCATTAACTGATGTCTGAGACACCCATGCACCTTTATTTCCTGTGGAGAATTCACAATTTCAAGTGTTGCATCGTTTGCTTCAGCATTTGCCTTGAAACTCAACATATCAAGTGCTCTCCTTTTTTTCAGAAATACAAGTGTCCACCCCGAATACAACACCATGAATGATATTATTATGAGGCAAATAATCACACTGTATATCATTAATATAATTACCAGACCTATAATGAGGATTACGCAATAGATAGCCCCAAGAAGATGTGTGGTGAGAAAAACCTGTATTCTCTGCAAGTCGGAAATACGTTGCAGAATATCACCCGAAGTCCTTCTTTCATAAAATGACATCGGCAGGGAAAGGAATTTGATAATGAAGTCACCTTTCATCACCAGATCCACTTTATTGTTGATTTTGACTATCAGCCATCTCCGGATAAAATTGCTTACGCATTTACCCATAACCAACAGGAGCTCTCCAGCCAGAATTATCCATATCAGCCTCAGATTCCCAGCCGGGATAGCTTTATCCACTATGAACTGGGTGAGAAATGGAAAAAGGAGTTGGATAGCCGCAGCGATAAAAAGCCCGATAAGAAAAGCGATATAATATTTAAGGTAAGGTTGAAAGTAAGTCTTAATATATTTCAGGAGAGTTCCGTTGCCTGCTGTCTCATCAGGATGTTCTGAGAAGTCCTCAGTTTTCTCGAATGCCATTGCGATCCCATTCTCCGTTTCATTGAGGAGCCAATGCTTTCTTAGTTCGGACTCAGATATTTTTCTTTTGCACGACATGGGATCGGCGATCATAAACCTTCCCTTTTTGTCCATACCATACAACACCACATAATGATTACCATCCCAAAATAATATTGCAGGCAGGGGCAGTTTTCTCAGATTTTCGCAATCAAGGTATCCCGTGGTTGTCTTTAGGCCAAGAGATGAAGCACCTTCTTTGAGAGCTCTTATGGAGATGCCCTCTTTTGATGGAGGACATAGTGTATCGAGGTACCTCAGCGATACCCTCTTTCCTAAAATAGCGCAGACCATAGACAATGAGGCACTCCCACATTGTCTATGGTCACGTTGTTTCACAAAAAAATCACGCATAGTGTCTGGATACAATTCTATGTCAGATTCAACTTACCTCTTGACCTCGTTGAAGCCGGAGATGCCGGAGTCAGGGTTGATGTCTTCGACACCGGCCTGCTGGCGTCTCTTGAATATTCCATGCGAGAACGACCATGTGAGTCCGAGGGTAATCTGGTTGGCCAAGCGGGGTACACATGAGCGTGAAATCTGTTCGATTATTCCGGGCGCATATATAACACTGCGGTCTGCCTGATATGAGTGGTTCCATGCCAGGGATACAGAAAGATTCCGAGGCAGTTTCACCAATACGGACCCACTCAATTGCCAGCCTCCGTATTCGGTGATGTCGCCATTGAAAGTCTTGTATGGGGCGTTTACACTCAACACTGCCTGCACCTTGCTGCGGTTGAACATGATCGAGCCACCGTAGCGCATGTAACCGCGCTCCACTTCCCTGCTTGGGGTAGAATAAGAGGTATAGGTCCACTGGATATATGGCTTGAACGACAAACTCTTTATGGGTGATACGCTCATAATCATGACTGCCTCACCATCTCTGCGACCGTCAAGGTTGACATACTTTACCTCTACGGGCGAGTCACCGGTTACGCAAGCTCCAACAGGCCGGGTGGCATAGCGGAATGAGAAATCGCCGTTGATGGTGAAGATACCGGGTACCGCTGTAAGTTGCGGCTGCCATTTTACACTATAAGCACGCCAACCACTGAGCTCAGGATTACCTCTCCATAGGAGATTCTGCTCCTGATATGATGCCAAATCCGACAGTTGACCCACCGCAGGCACACCGGAGGTGACGGCTCCTCTCAGACGCATGAATAATCTGCCGGAGAGGGTGGCGCTGAGGGTAAGTGAAGGGTTAAAGTTATATTCCGTCATGTCTACACCGAGGTGGTGACTGCGTATCTTCCTATGGTTAAACGTAACTCCGAGAGTATAGCCAAGTTTTCTCCTTTCGCGTACAAACTGGCCTGATGCTGATGCAGAGAGATTGAGGTTATTATCATCTGAGCCATACTGGTATTCATGAGGCAGTATGACTCGGTGGCCCGTGTGCTGATAACGGTAGCTGCCGGAAGTGAAGAGGTTGACTCTTTTTACAGGTGTATGATACATGATCTTACCGTAACCTACATATGTATGGTTAACAAACTCCGAACCGGCCTGCATACCGTCGGCAGCATCAAGAAGGTTTGTCGACGAGGTCTTTCCGATAGATCCGGTGGCCTGCACATCAAGGCCACCTTTTCCTATACGTCTGGTATAGTAGAGGTTAAGATTGCCTATGTCTGAGAGATTGTCAAGCGTGCGGGAATAAGCGTCCTTTCCCGAGGCCTCATCCTCATTGTCTTCCGGAGTGTTGAGGTATTTTCTTTTTGCCGGGGCATGGGTGTACATGGCAGAGACTGATATCAGGTTTCCTCCGGCTGTATTCTGCCAGTAAAGCTTGCCGTATTGGAGGTGGCCGTTATATTTGCTCGAGGTATTATAGTTTTGGTTAAGAGCCGGAGCAGAGAGAAAAGAGTAGGAGTCGCTGTTGCGGTATGTCATGTTCCTGTAGTCGATGAAATAGTCGGCCCTTATCATATTGAGCGAGTCGGCCCATCTCACCAAGGCCTGGTCAGTGCCGTAACCGATATTGAGCGAATTGGAAGCCGAGAGATAGGCATAGATGGAGTTTCTGTCAGGTCTGACTGTCACGTCCACGACCGGCCCATCCGTATAGTCTGCATATCTTGGAGGGGCAATAGGGTAATAAGTCACCTTCCGGATTTCCTTACCCGTATATCCCCTGAGTTCTTGTGCTGATGCCGGACGTCCGTTTATCATTATGAACACATCCTTCAGGTCGGCGGTCTTGAGCGACAAGCCGTCGAGGGTAGGCATAAACTGCCGAAGCGACGATATTGCATCGAGAGCGTTAGTGCCGAACCTGCGATTCTCGGAAGAAAGGAAGATAATGTCGGAATCCTCTGTATGTATCTCTTTTCGCGCCTGGACAGTTACTTCCGCCAGAGTGCGGGTGATCGTGTCGTTGTCAGCAGGGGGTACAACAGAGGCCTGCGCAGAGTAGGCAAGCAAATTGGCAAGCAAGCCGAGCAGCAAAGCTCTGCAACTGAAATGCCGAATGAGTCTATTTGTGAAGCGAGTCATACTGTTCATTGATATAGTTTATTATCCCCATATCCAATTTGATATCGAAACTGTCAATTTTGCATGCGGAAGATCCGTTTATATGATTTCGTGGACACTGACCCATACAGATAGGCAGATACTTGCATTGCAGACATCTTTTATTCTCAAATGGAGGGTCCTGGTAGGAATCTTCCACTCCATTTTTCCATGAAAGCGTACCATCTTCCTGCAGTGTTCCCAACGCCTCTTCTTTATATAGGTCATCAGAGGCAGTGCATTTCAACAAATCCCCATTGTAGTTAATGGCCGTGTAGTATTTGCGGTTGGCGTAACAAGGAACAAATCCTGTAGTGATATCAAGAGTATTTACTTTGAAACCACATTTGCTGAAATTCTTTTGAAATTTCAAGGCCTCTGGGTAAAAATTTTTGTCCACTTTTTCCTGCCACACTTTCTTCAGGTTAATCTGCACCCTTTTCCTGGAATCGTCTGAGAAGTAAGTCTCCACTTGGTCAATAATCTCACCTGTAAGGTTTTCATGTGTGTAATTGATCCTAAGTTTTAAGGTTGCATCCTTATTGTACTCCAGATACCCGCTGATGTTTTTGAGTGTTGTGTCGAAAGCAGAATTATTACCTTTGGCTTTTTTTACATTGTTATGGTGTTCACGATCTCCGTCTAACGTGATCTGGAATCCTGTCATGTCTATAGCAGCCAGTGATTCATATTTATCTTCTGTTATGAAGAAACCATTGGTAGTGGCTGTATTCCGGAAAGGGATTCCCTTTTCTTCGCACACAGCCTTTGCGAACTTACTTATGGGAAGAATTACATTCTTGAATCCCATGAAGGGTTCTCCACCGAACCATTCAATATGGAAGGAATCGAGCCCGTTGCGCATCATATGTTCTATGTGTTTAATCACAGATTGTTTTACAGCATCCGACATGTTGCTCGGAATGTGATGCTGTATACAATACCAACAATCGAAATTGCAATTCAGCGTGGGCAGTATCACCAGAAAATAATTCTTTGATTCAATTACCTTCTTATAGGTATTACGGATTATATCCAGTTCAGTGGTTTCCTTAGGAACTATAAATCCATGGGCGGTTAATCTCGAGATAATGCTCTCCGGCAAATCATATAATTTCCCGGAAGAAAGTACTTTCTCGATTTTTTTCCCTAACTCGGATGACGTCCGAAAAAATCGCCTTGTTAGCCCATTATACCAAAATGATGTATCATCCTTATAAAAGATATAATTATAATCGCTTGCTTTCATAGGAAGAAGTTATGGAAAATCTTGTGGAAGTCTGTTAGATTAATGAACGTTGATGAAATGATAGGTGTCAAGACTGAACATTGTCCATATAAATTGGCTTCTATTAAAGTTGATAACTGAAATAGATAAAATTGCAAGGGTTCCAATAGTCGGGAGTCAAATGTGGCTCCCAACTATTGGAACAGAAAAGTTCAGGCTTAGTTCTCCCCCTCTCCCTTGACTGGGGGATCTTCGGGTTCTGTGACGTCACATGCACAACCTGTATTGTCATTTGAACAACCGGCATCCACATCACAAGCACAGCCTATACTGTCATTTGAACATCCGATTTGGATTACATCATCAGTATCGCCTCCTCCGAGGATTTCCAGCTCCTCAAATTCCTGGAGCTCTTTCATAGAGAATTTTTGATTTTCTTCCATAGTTCTATTTTTTGAGTGAAACAAAAGTAGATTAATATAGGTATCCTATATATGTTTTCTCTGTTGAAGTCTTTATCGTGAATGACACGACTTCTGTGTAGGGGGTGAGGTCAATGAGGATTGGTGTGTCTGTGGTGAATGTGAAGTCCACAGAGTCGTATCCATCTACATTATCCAAGGTAATTGTAGCATCACCCTCGGATTGATGGAAAAGAATAGTAAGGATGTTTTCCTCAAGCCATGCCTCCACATTTATTCGTACTGGAGCATAGGGTTTATTGGGGGGCGGAGTTTGGGTAGGAGGTGGTGTGATGATTGGTACATCCTTTTTTTCTGCATGTACCCCAATACCTGAAAACATCAAAACGATGATAAGAATAATTGCTTTCATTCGAGTAGGTTTTAATAAGATTTGTGCAAAGTTATAGGATTAAATGGTACCTCACCAAATTTTTGAGGTTATTTTTATTTTGCAGCTAGGCGTGCAATATTCAGGTAATCAACGAGTTACAAAGGTGCAAAATTTCGAAATTTTGCACCTTTGTAACTCGTTGATTATCAAGTCATCTAAAAACTGCCTGCAAAATATAAAATTAGAAAAAATCAAGTTCGTCTATTATGTTACTCTTTTCCTTTGGGGAAATACATCAGAAACTCTGCTTTATCGGGAGCATCGCTCTTTTCAATATAGGAGCGAACCCTGAGTCGCTTCGAGTAGAGGGTCTGGATATTCATGTCAAGCAGGAAGCTGATTGTTCGCGGCTGCACTCCTCCGATAGTCAAAGCCATCCATC
Source organism: uncultured Sangeribacter sp. (assembly GCA_964622105.1). Lineage (GTDB taxonomy): Bacteria > Bacteroidota > Bacteroidia > Bacteroidales > Muribaculaceae > Lepagella. The sequence goes on from CAZUNU010000060.1 coordinate 9,538, forward strand.
TGATATTTTCCTTGGCTATTTCCGGCAACTGGGTCTGGAAGCGCTGAAGAAGATTGTTGTGGAGTTTGTTGATTTTCCGTTCTAGCTGTATAAGGAATCTCTGAGACTTGATTTCATTGAGTTCTTTCAAGACTCTGCTGTAGATTTCAGTTTTAGAAGCTTTGTTATCTTTGTCTATATAGTAGTCCATGGCCAGATTGCACAATGTGTCAATACTGGTTTCAAGAAGAGAAGATTGCTTTTGATACTGTTCGCCGATGTTTGTCATTACCGCATCTTCCCGGCTCTCGGGATTTTGTCCGGATTTTGATTCTTCATTCTGGAGTAGCTCTTTAAGATACCGGTTTTCCGCTAAGACCTGATCATAATCATCTATCTTTGTCTTCAATTCCTCATTTTCAGACGCAATCTCAAAAAGTTTTCCCATGGTAGTCTTTTCTTTATACTTGTTGCGGGCTCGAATAAGAATAATAATGATTAGGAAGATTATTAGTCCTCCAGAAATGATCCCCACCATAAAAGTGCGCGTAGACCTCAACTGAGTGTTTTCTTCTTGCTTTTCATTAATGATAGCTTTGTTATGCTTATCTTTTACCTCCTCAACAGAATTGAAGGTCTTCTCACCCATTATGGTGTCATAATATTTTTGTAGGGAGTCCAGAATTTGATACGCATATTTCCAGTTTTGGGTGGCCACAGCATATTTCCGTCTCGTGTTAAGATAATTTAAGGTATCGTTACGCGAACTTAGCTGCGACTCGTATTCACGGAAAGATTCTTCCGTTGAAATACCCTGTTCTATTTCCAAGGAGATAATTTCGGGCATGAGAGTGTAAATATAAAAAGGATGATCAGAATATCTACGTATGGAGTCGGTGCGCGCCATAGCCAATTCATAGTTCTTCTCTTTGAAATCGTAGAAGGCAAGATTATTCAGGCAACTTGCTACTAAATCCGAATCCCTTTCGTTGAGGGCGATGCTTTTCAGACTGTCAAGGAGGGCCAACCCACTTCCAATAGTAGTGCCATCTTCATGTACTGGATTATTCAGTGCCTGTGCTTTTCCTAACAGTGCATAGCGATGGAAAGGGGTGGCTCCGACTCGTTTGAAGTAGACGGCAGCTTTGTCCGCTTCGATAGCCGCATTCCGGCAGTCGTAGGTGGATATATAGATTTCAAAAGCTAAGTCGTGTGCACGACCCATCCAGAAAGTGTCGGCAGCTTCGTGCGCTCTATCTATGGCGTGAAGAGCCTCGTTTATGGCGTCCTGATAGTTGTTGGCCCGACGTTGCACGAGGCCGGCATAATAGCGAGCCTTGGCTTCGTTGAGGGGATCGTGAATCTTGTGGAAGTATTCGGCAGCCTTGTTGATGGCACTGTCGCTCTGTAAAGGGACCCGGCATTTTGCCTGAGCCATCATTAGCAGCATGGCGTGACGGGAGCGGTCGAACTCGCTCCGGAGCTCTGACGCGTCCATGCCTTCCAAGACAATCCGGACTGAATCGGGGTTATCGGAAACGCGTGATTCCAGTTGATCAAAAACAGGGTCATGATCCTCCTTGCATCCGGCAAGAAGAAGCATGAGCATTACATACATTATTATCCTTAATTTCATTATTATCCTTAATTTCATTGCAAGTCTTTTTTAGCAACTATATATAGAGTCTGTAATTATGGGTGAATAGGTTATGGTGTCCTCTCTCAGCGGAGGGTTTTGATGCGCCAATCGGTGAGGGTGCGGGTTTCGGTCGAGAAATTGGCCCCGATAAGGTGGATGGCTCGCCATATCCCCGGAAGAAATGATTTGACAGCGAGGTCCAGAAGCTCTCGGTCACCTCACGGTTGGGGAAACCGAGTATGTATTCCCCTCCCAGGTCTCTGCCGGAGAGATTCTCATAACCCTTGATGGTGAGGTAGCCTGACTGATAGAGCAAGGGCACTATGTCGCGGCTTACATCCGAGATGTCGCTGAGCTGGCTGGACGTGCGACGTTCCCCCTCAAGATTTGACAGACGGAAGTGATACCGCTCTATCAGTTTTATGAGATATGACGGAGAACCGCTCTCGTACCAATATGATCCAAACTCTTCCGAATCAAACGCATTGAGCACACTGAAGGGATTGTAGATATTCTCTCCTTTCGAAGCAAATCTGTAGCCGTCATACAGCAGCCTGAATTTATCCCAGGTCTGCTGCGCTGTGAGATCATGTTCCTCCGCAAAGTTACGGATGGAATCCCCGAAGTAATCGTGAAACTCCGATTCGCTGATGCCGCAAAGGGAATTGTAGCGCGGTAGCATCGAGATGTCTTTCAGATTGTTCAAGCCGCTGAAAACGGATACCTTACCGAATTTGGTGACACCCGTGAGCATGGCAAACCTGATATACTCGTCGCTCTGCTTCAGCACTGAGTAGAATCCGCGTAGCTCAGCCTTGATTTTCTTGTGAAGCTCATCATCATGCAGGCAGTCGAGCAATGGCTTGTCGTACTCATCGATTAGCACCACAACGCGCCGGCCATATTTCTCATAGGCCTGACGGATAAGTTCACTGAAGCGAGTGCCTATGCTGCCCTCCGAGGAGAGCCCGTAACGCTGCTCCAGATAACGGAGATGTGAACCAATATTGCCGATCAGACGCTCTGTATCCACATAATTCTCGCCGCTCAGGTCAAAACGGAATACCGGATATTCCAGCCAGTCATCCTCAAGTTTCTCAATGGCAAGACCGCGGAACAGTTCCTTGCGACCCCTGAAATATGCCTCAAGGGTCGACATCAGCAGGCTCTTCCCGAAGCGTCGCGGACGGCTCAGAAAAACATATTTGGATCTCTCCACAAGGTCATAGACCAACGCGGTCTTATCCACGTAAATATAATTCTCCTCTATGATCTCTGAAAAGGTCTGTATGCCTACCGGATATGTGATTCTCTGGGCCATGATATTTTATTTAGTCTATGACAGCTCTTGTCACATTATTGATTTACACCCCAAATGTATATAAAATTTCTGAAATTTCAATACCGGCACGATAAAGAAAACCTTTCATTAATATAAAATAGTAAATTTTCCGGAAAATAAAATGGTTTTGCCGGCCGAACACACTGTTGATTTTCAAGAGCTATAACAGGGAATGCACGCGCGTTTGCGTAGCCGGCAAGGGGAGAAAAGAGGTTTTTAAAATCAACAAAGGGGGTTTTCTCACTTTTTTTTATTATTTTTGCGCATTACTAACCTAAAGATCTCTGCAATGAAAAGAATTATCTTTGCTGCTCTTTTGGCCGCCGGGCTCCCGGCTATGGCCGTCAACACTTACATGGAGGCTCCCGCAGGTGCCCCCGACGTAGTTTCGCCTGACTCTACAGGCTTCAAATTCACCGACGTAAAGGTCAACAAGACTACTCCGGTGAAAGACCAGAACAAATCAGGCACATGCTGGAGCTTCTCCGGAACAAGCGTGCTTGAAGAGGACGTGCTCCGCAAAGGGGGTCCCGAACTCGACCTCTCCGAGATGTGGACGGTGCGCAACTGCTATATCGACAAAGCCAAGAAATATATCCAGACTCACGGCAACATCAACTTCGCACAGGGCGGCTCGTTTGCCGACGTGCTCTATGTAGCCGACAATTACGGCGCAGTGCCCGAGGAGGTGTACGCAGGTCTCAACTATGGCGAGGATAAACACAGTCACTATGAGATGGCTGCCGCCCTCAAGGCTTATCTCGACGCCATCATGAAGAACCCCAACAAGAAGCTCTCTACAGCATGGCTCCCCGGATATATCGGCATTATCGACGCTTATCTGGGCCCGGCTCCCGAGTCGTTCACCTACAAGGGCAAGACCTACACCCCGAAATCATTTGCCAAAGAGATGGGCATCAACCCCGACGATTTCATCAACATCTCCAGCTATACTCATCATCCCTTCTATGAGGAGTTCGCTCTCGAAATTCCCGACAACTGGCAGTGGAGCAAGATGCAGAACGTGCCTATGGAGGAGCTCTCTGAGATAGTTGACAACGCCATCAACAATGGCTACACCGTGGGTTGGGCTGCCGACGTTTCCGAGGGTGGCTTCAAATGGGCCAAAGGCTTTGCCGTGAACCCCGTGCCCGTCACCGGCGAGGATCTCGAGGGCACTGAGCTGGCACGCTGGGTGAAACTCTCCGACAAGGACCGTGCCAATGCCACTTACGACATCAAGGGCCCCGTGAAAGAGAAGAAAGTGACCCAGGAGATGCGTCAGCAGAGCTTCGACAACTTCGAGACTACCGACGACCACGGCATGGTGATCGTGGGCATTGCCAAAGACCAGAAAGGCAACAAATTCTACAAGGTGAAGAATTCCTGGGATACAAATCAGGTTTACGACGGCTACCTCTACGTTTCCGAGCCCTTCTTCCTTGAGAAGACTCTCAGCGTGATGGTTAACAAGGATGCCGTTCCCGCCAAGATCTCCAAGAAATTCAAAAAATAAATATGGCGGAAGTCAAGGCCAAGAAGGCGTTGGGACAGCACTTTCTCAACGATCTTAACATAGCCCGCCGCATAGCCGACACAATCGGCACAGAAAATCTCCCCGCTGGCGCAAGGCAGTGGGGAGATTTGCCTGTGCTGGAGATCGGTCCGGGCATGGGAGTGCTCACGCAGTTCCTGCTCCGGTCCGGGCGCCCCGTGAAGGCCGTGGAGCTGGATTCCGAGAGCGTGGTCTACCTCCACAGGGTCTATCCCGCTCTCGACGTGATAGAGGGCGATTTCCTGAAGATGGACCTCAACGAAGTGTTCCCCGGCGAGTTCGCCCTCATCGGGAATTATCCCTACAACATTTCGTCGCAGATATTCTTCAAGGTGCTCGATTACAAGGAGCGCATACCCGTTGTGGCCGGCATGCTTCAGAAAGAGGTGGCGGAGAGGATCTGCTCGAAGCCCGGCTCGAAGGTCTATGGCATACTCTCCGTCCTTCTCCAGGCATGGTATGACTGCGAGTATCTTTTCAACGTGTCGCCGGGGGTGTTCACCCCGCCGCCGAAAGTGATGAGCGGCGTGCTGCGGCTCACACGCAATTCGCGCACGGAGCTGGGTTGCGACGAGCGTCTTTTCAAGACTGTGGTGAAGACGGCCTTCGGGCAGCGCCGCAAGACACTGCGCAATTCGCTGGCATCGCTGATTCCGGCCGGTTCGCCCCTGCTTCAGGACGAGATATTGAAGCTGCGGCCGGAGCGGCTCGGTGTAGAGGAGTTTATCCGGATCACAAGGATGGTGGAGGGAGTTTAGTTTATAGTTGATGGTTTATAGTTTATATAGGAAGACTACGAGCCCAGAGGAAAAACGCGGAACATCAGCGATGTTTCGCGTTTTTTTGTTAAATTTGCATTTTAATAGACATTTTGAATTGGATTTTAATAGACAATTGAATTAGAATACCCCAATTATACCGTATTTGAAGTTATGGCCAATCAAGAACTTTCAGAACAGGAGATAGTGCGACGCAAGAGTATGCAGGCCCTCCGCGACCGCGGAATCGAGCCCTATCCTGCCGCAGAATACAAAGTGACCGGTCACTCGGCCGAAATCAAAGAGAATTTCAAAGACGATGAGGAGCCGCGCCGCGAAGTGACTGTGGCCGGACGTATCATGAGCCGCCGCATCATGGGCAAGGCGTCTTTTATGGAGCTCCAGGATGCCGACGGGCGTATCCAGGTGTACGTCAGCCGCGACGACCTCTGTCCCGGCGAAGACAAAGACATGTATAACGTGGTCTTCAAGAAGCTCCTCGACATAGGCGACTTCATCGGAGTGAAGGGATACGTGTTCCGCACACAGATGGGCGAGATCTCTATCCACGCCGAGGAGATAGTGGTGCTCTCTAAGAGCCTCCGGCCGCTCCCTGTGGTGAAGATGAAAGATGGCAAGGCCTACGACGCCTTCACCGATCCCGAGCAGCGCTACCGCCAGCGTTACGTTGACCTCGTGGTGAACAAGGGCATCAAGGATATCTTCCTGAAACGCACCAAGATTTTCAACACGATGAGGGAATATTTCAATGAGCACGGCATC
>CAZUNU010000061.1:0-15501 GCA_964622105.1 uncultured Sangeribacter sp.
ACCCCGAGAATAATAAGCTTAATCAAGACCAACCGGTATCGATATTAGTTCCACCGTTGCCGGCTTCCCTAGGCCGCCCACGCCGGAGCGACTGATACACTCGCTTTAAACTTCCGCTTCAAGCGGGGGTTCTTGATTAAAGCGTTGCAAAGTTACAGCTTTTTTTGATTCCCTGCAAATTTTTCCCAAATAATTTTTGAAAAAACTTTACTAATATTTCATATATACTTGAAATATACACACATACATGCGTTTAGTAGTTTTTATTTTTAATTTGAATAGTAAAGAACTATTATTGTCATACCGGAACTTCATTAACTACGCATTGTCATTTTATGTGACAAGGTACAATATTTGACAATGAGCAATATTAATGATTCGTTATTAATGATTCGTTCAAGAAAATCATTATAGTCGGTGAGGATACTCCTGTTTTGAGAAATGAAGCTGGAATCACCACAATAGGAATCTATGATTTCCTGATAAATGAAAATTCCCTGGATTGGTAGGGCAAATCAAGAACTTCTCAATAATCACAAATGGTCAGGGGATGAGCACCTTCTTGCCGTTGATGATGTAGAGGCCGGGACAGGGGATGTGGTCGAGCTCTATGCCTTGGAGGGTGAAGATGCGCCCCGATAACGGGGTTTCGGCTGGAATGTCACCTACGACCGCATCTCCTGTTGTGTTGGGATGGAAGCGGAAGCTGAGGCCGTTGGCCGTCTCCTTGACATCGGTGATGCAGAATTGGGCACGTTCGCCATCTGAATAGAAGGGATAGTCATTATCGGTAGCAAGTCCGAAAGTTAGCCTGCCTGTAGCCTGACCCAAAGGCGCCTTACTCAACACTCCCGTTTTCTCCAGGCTCCCACCGGGACGGAAGATATACACCTCACAGTTCTTGCCAGTGTTGCCTTGAATCTGTGGATTCACGCGATATACAAGAAGTCCGGAATAGGGAAGTGAACGGTCCCATATATTTGAATCGTCGCGATATTCGATCATGAAATATTCCTTGCGATCAGCATCAGGCTTCACCATATAAGCTTTGGGGGAAGCAGACGAAAAGTCGCCATTGTCCGGATCAGTCTGAGCCGACAGAGGGAGAATCTCATATTCCCCTTCCTCACTCAGAACGGGGATTTCATCCTCCTTTAGCCATCCTCCGTAGTTCTTTCCGTAGGTCATGCGTATGTAGGCCGTAAGACCTTGAGGCACCTTGTTGTTGTCGCTCATGAGATCCCATACCCCTACCGGATCCTTTACCGGAGAACTGGAGGAGGAATAGAGATCGTAAGCGTTGAGGGTGTGCATCATCTCATGGCAGAGCACGCCTGTATTCAGTTTCTGCGCTACCAATGACTTATAGCCGTTGGCACCGTCGAACACTTTCAGATAATTACCCACCTGCATACCTTTCAGACGTGCTGCCGGGGCTGTATTGTTGGCCGGCCAAAGCATATGGGATGCTCCCAGCTCGGAATTGCCGTTGATGATCATCACGATATTGTCTACCTTGCCGTCGTGGTTGGCATCGAGCTCCACGTCGTCGGGAATGACAGTGGAGAGGTACTCACACATGTCTTTCACGAGTGTGCGGGTGCGAGTGTCGAGAAGCAGGTCGAGAGAGGTGTAGCCGTCGGGATTTGATTCCGATTTGGCGCAGAAATAGCTACGGGGATGTGAATCCACGTATTCCGTGAGGATGAGGTGTGATTCCCAGTCCATGCGGCCGTAGCTCATCTCGGAGAAATAGTTCCTTACCGAATTGACTTCGGGTCCTGTAGCGTTAAACATGTTTTCATAATAGGAGAAATCCTGTTCCCAAGAATTGTCGGCTTGATCCGCGAATTTCACGAAACAGACTATATTCGAGAGTTTCACGGGTTGTGCCACGGCCGATAATGTGGCTATCGCGATGCAGAGGAGGGTCAGTATCTTTTTCATTAGATGGTATTTGGAGGAGAAGTTGGAGTGTATTAAGCTGAGGAGAAAATTTAGGGCATTATGAGGAGAAAAGGAGGTCTGCCTGTGCAAAATGCTTACATCGGGCAGACCTCCTGATTCGTCAATATATTATCCTGTCAAGGATAGTGGTTGCAGTTACCTTGTCAAGGATTATTTTACAACTACCTTAGAGGTCTTGCTTCCCTGACGGCAGATGTAGATGCCGGGCTCGTTGCCTTTAACCTGCACACCCTGGAGGTTGTAGTAAACAGCGGGAGCGTTCTCCTCAGCGTCGATGCCTTCTACAGCAGAGTTGCCATTGGTGTCAGTATAAGTGAAGACGCGGATAGCCTGCACAAGGAGAGGCTCGTTACAATTATTGCGAATAAGAGCAGTTACAGGGTTCCCAGCAGTAGAAGCAAGAGTCAATCCATCGGCATTTTCATATGATTGGAGGTTAAGCCAAGTATACTGAGAAACAGAAGCCAGTGGTTTCCCGAAAATACCCATTTTAATAAATATTTTAATATTTGAAAGGTCCACTATTTCTGAGTATCCTTTACCTCCAATAACTCCTGCCAAAATATAATCTTTTTCAGTGGAGAGTTTGAGATCAAATTGGGCGAGGTCGGGAAAATAGAACATAAGACCTCCACCATTGGGGTCGCTTGTTCCAATAGATGTTGATCCGGAAGGAAGGGAGATCCCACCAATCCAAGAGCCTTCACCACCCAGAACTCCTTCAGCATTGTAGCCCTTGAGTTCGGGATCTGCGATTGGCTCATCAAATTCCATATTCTCGTTCTCAATAGTTGCACTCTCAAGGATGATCTTAGGACTGGTTGCAGGATTACCAGTAGCAAATCCTACATATTTGTCGATCTTGGCCTGAGTGTCGAGCCAGAGCCAGCCCTCTGCATCGCAATCTGCGGGATCGAAGAAATTGTAGGTGGTCTGCGCGTTGGCAGATACCATAGCGGCGATGGCCGCGAAGGTGAGTAAAGTTTTTTTCATCTGACAGAAAACTTAAATGTTGATAATAGAAAAATTTGATAGTTTTATGGAGATCTCCGGAGGAGACCGGATAGTGCTCCTCCGGAGAAATACATTCTAACATATGGTGCGTGCTATCGCAGGCATTACATCTCAACCCATTCGGGGTTCTGCTCAAGACCGTGGTAACGCACGTCGTCCCAGTCGAGAGGATAGTAATACTGGCGTGGGCGGAAATAGCGCACCACAGTGTTACGGCCGTTCACCACGGGATTGGTGATTTTCTTCGTGCCATCAGCCTGATACACAATCTTTATACCGTAGAGAGGATTAGTGGTGCCGGTCATATAGCGTTCGGCTATATTCCAGCGCAAAAGATCCCAGTAGGCGGTTTTCTCGAAGGCGAGTTCCACGCGACGCTCGTTGAAGATATCGTCCCATGTGAGTGATGTGAGTTCCGGCATCTTTACACGACGGCGAATCTGGTTCACCTTGTCGAGCGCATCGCCGATACGACCCTTCTTGAAGTCGATCTCCGCATAGTCGAGGAGCAACTCGGCATAACGCCATAGTATGCAGTTCTGCTTGCTTGCGTAGGTATCATCATTATCTATAGCTTGACGCTCATTGAGGAACTTGGCCATGTAGTAGCCCGTGCGGGTGACAGCTGCTGAGGTTGGGCTGCCATATTTGGTGAGATCCTCACCGGCTACCTCCTTGCCATCCACCACTTCGTAATGAATATCCATGGTATGGCCACGCCATTCAGCTCCGTCGTAGAGGATATTTGCATAGAAGCGCCAGTCGCGACCTTCGTAGGGATTCTGCTTGTCGTAGCCCGAACCTGATTCATTGATACGTTTGCCGTTCTCCATACGGTATTCATCCACATGGTTCTGTGTCGGGTTATAAGCCGCGGTTGTGCCGCCGAAAGAGGAAGCCGACGCATCACGGTCAAGCTTGTGACCATTGGCGTAAGAGAAGTTTCCATCATCGGCATGCTGCACCTCCCAGATCGACTCTACAGAGTTCTTGGTAAGGAAAATATTACGGTATTCCTCCACCACGGCGTCACGGGTTGTGCCTGATATCTGCACGAGATGGTAATTGCCGGTGGCAATCACACGGTCGTATTCGGCAGCAGCGAGATCGAGCATCTGCATCGAGCGGTCGTCTGGGAATCCAAGATAGCCCTTCTCCTGATTCTGGAAATGATCACCGGCTACCCAGAAGTAGGTCTTTGCCTTGAGCATGTAGCACACGCCCTTTGTGGGACGCCCAACGTCGGAAGACGTATTCTCATAGGGGAGTAGCTCCGAGGCGAGTTCGGCTTCATCACAGATGAACTTCACCATCTCCTCATAGGAAGCACGCGGGAAGCGCACATCATCCACGAGTGGATCGTAAGGGTAAGTGATTATCATGGTGCCACCAAAGAGACGGAGCATACGGTAATAATACCATGCGCGGAAGAAATGAGCTTCACCAAGCACCCGGTTCTTCATACTGGCCGGGAGCTGCTCTTCATTCTGGAGGAGGACATTGATACTTTTGAGCTGAGTGTAGAACTTAAACCATTCGGTTCGGCCGCGAGTGGTGATATCCTGCTGTGAACTTTTCAGGATAGAACCATAGTCGCCGGAATACCAATCACTTTTTCCTACGGTGAGCTGGTCGGAATACCAAGCGTCGTATTCACTTCCGAGTCCCTTCATGATGGTAGTGACGAATGTGTTGAAGCCATTATCCATGTTTCGGTACCAGGGTAGCACATACTCGTCAAGGAGCTTTGGATCACTCCATATTATAGACCCCGGTAGTTTGTCATAAGGTTGGTCGCGGAAGAGGCCATCGCAAGAGGAGAGGGAGATGGCGCAGAGGGCGAGCGGGATAATATTTCGAAAAACTTTCAGTTTCATTTAGATGCCAAAGTTAAGGGTGAGACCATAGCTGCGAGAGAGAGGATAGCCTCGGAGCGATTCGGGATCCATGTTATGGAGAGAGGAGATTGTGAAGAGATTTCCACCCTGCAGGGCGATGTCAAGAGTGGAGATCTTAGCCTTGCGGAGCATCTTTGAGGGGAATCTGTAGCCTAACGTAAGCGCCTTCAGACGCACGAAATTACAGTTCTTCACCCAGAAAGTGGAGGGCAGACGGTTATTGTCGTTGGTAGAATTGAATTTTATGCGTGGATATTCGGCCTTCGGGTTCTCCGGAGTCCAGGAGTTGGTGTAGTGGTAGTCCTGGAAACGCTGCAAAGATCGGCTTTCGAGAGTGTACTGCTCTGTAATCTGCTGGTTGTAGCCGGTGACACCCTGGAACTGAGCACTCATGTAGATTCCTTTCCAAGAGGCGGAGAGATTGATGCCGAAATGCATGTCGGGCAAAGAGGAATTCTTCACATAAATCTTATCATTATTTGAGAGGATTCCATTGCCATCATGATCAATATATTTAATGTCTCCGGGAGCGAGTGTAGAGTTGCCTTGGCCATCCTGATCAACGGGCCAAGCAGCGATTTCCTCATAGCTCTGGAAAATTCCGGCTGCGTCATAAAGCGACCATACAAGGGCAGCCTTACCTTTTCTACGGAGATTTTCAGCTACGGATGATTCATCACCGTAATCAAGCACCTTATTATCTGAGAATGAGAGATTAACCCCCACGCTGTATTTGAAATTGCCTATTGTGTTGAGATGCTTGAGGGAGATGTCGACACCCTGATAGCGAATCTTTCCAAAGTTTATACTGGGTACGGATCCTCCAGTGCCTACCGATGGTGGGAAGAGATAAGCGGGAGCTCCGGTGACCATATGGGTGCGGTAGCGCTGGTAATACTCGACGGTTGCATTGACACGATTGTTCCAGAAGCCAACGTCAACACCGACGTTCCAGTCTTTCGATTTTCCCCAGGTAAGAGCCTCATTAGGCACGGAGCCGGTGTCAATAGATATTCCAGGAAGGAAAATTCCACCAATCTGATAACCTCCATTGGGAGTAAACATGTAATTATCAAGGTAGCTATAATTAGGTATGGCCCCATCATCACCGAGAATACCGGCAGAAGCGCGGAGTTTTGCGAACGACATGACTCCACCATCCATGACACGACTGAAGAACTTCTCGTTACTGAGCACCCACGAAGCTGAAAGGGTCGGGAAGAAACCCCAGCGACGGGCTGGAGCAAATTTAGTGGAGCCGTCTACACGGAAGGAAAATTCTGCATAATACCGGGAGTCGAAGCCGTATGTGGCACGCCCTACAAGAGAGGCGCGTTCAGTATAGGCTTCAGAACCAGTGAGCATACCGGAATTGGTTGAGCCTATGATCACAGGATACTCACCGGGTAGATTTGTATTGGTGCCAGAGATATACTTGTTGTTGAAGTCCTGATAGTTAGCTATAAACATACCAGTGACATCATGCTTCTCTGCAAAGGTGTGGTTATAGTTCACACCAGCCTCAATAAGCTTATTGGTTACCTTTTGCCACCTGTCCTGAAGAGATACTTTTGCATTGGGATACATTGTCTTAGGATCGGGTGATGTGGTGCCGGTGGCCTCGTCGTAGAGATAGAGAGTGACAGGTTTGGAATATCGGGATTCGTTCTGATGGTTGAGATCCAGAGTGCCTTTTACATACACCTGCAGACCCTCTACCCATGGCAACTTATAGATAAGCTGTGCATCGAGTGTATGATAGTCGGTGCTCATCTTGTTATACCCACCAAGACCCTCCACGTTGATCAGAGGGTTGCTACCATCGATTGACGCGAGATTGCCATCCGTGAAGCGGAGCACCTGCAGAGGAGAATATGAATAGGCCGCATCAACAGTAGTATAGGAGGAGTTCTTGTTGGTGGAGACCGTACCGTTAAGGTTCACCATTGCAGTGAGACCTTTGAAGAGGTCGGCATCAATTTTTGCAGAGTAGTTGAAACGGTCGCGGCTTACGTTGGAATAAAGACCCTTGGTATTCGTGTAGCCTCCGGAGAGGTAGTAACGAATGGTCTTCACACCACCCGAAACAGAGAGGGTGTAGCGTTGAGAATGGCCCCATTTATCGAGATAGTCGAGCATATTCTCATCACCATATAGGTTAGGATTGGAACTAAGAACAGAAAGATCATAGGGCTCCCGACCGGCACCATTCGCCTCAACGGCACGGTTGTAAAGTTCTGCAAACTGATAGGCATTGAGGAATTTGGGGAGATAGGTAGCTTCCTGCACGTTGAACTGGCCACGGAAGTTAACCCTTGCCTTACCCTCGCTCTTGCCACGTTTGGTCTGCACAAGAATCACACCGTTGGCGGCACGCACGCCATAGACGGCAGCCGCGGCAGCGTCCTTGAGCACGGAGATGCTCTCGATGTCGTCAGGGTTAAGGTCGGAGAGGCGCATCTCTCCCTCACCAGTATTGCCAGCGAAACGTGGCACACCGTCAATCACAAGGAGAGGATTATTGTTGTTGCCTCGAATGGCGAGGGAGGCTTCTTTTGCTGAAGAGGGATCTCCGGTTGTGCTCATTACGCCGAGACCGGGAACTGCACCGGCCAGTGTCTGGTCGACATTCATGGCCGGAATCTTAACGAGCTCGTCACCTGAAATCATCTCTACAGATGAGGTTAGCGAACTCTTCTTGGCTGTGCCATAACCGATCACGACCATCTCCTCAAGGTCGGAGGCGGTGGCCTGCAGCACAATATTCTTCAGCGACTCTCCGGCAGAGGCATCGATATGCTTCGTGGTATAGCCTACGTAGGAGATGTCGAGCTTATTCTTTTTTGAGGGGAGGGTGAGAGTAAACTTACCGTCAATATCTGTGGCCACACCGATGGATGTGCCGGCGATTTTGACTGTGGCACCGATAAGAGGTTCCCCTTTCTCATCTGTGACAATGCCGGTGACGGTGTTGGGATCGGTTTGTCCCCACATCGTCAGAGATGCCAGGCAGATAGAGAAGACAGACAATAGGTGTCGCATTTATCTAAGGTGTTAAGTTATTATGAATGATTATGGGTAGAGATTACTGCTTCCCTTCGAGTGTGCGTTCGATGGCCAGAATCTGATAGTCGTAGAAGTCGCGGGTGGAGGCATCAGTGGCAGTGGCGCGGCGCGATTTGTAGAGATCGCGGGTCTTGCGCAGCAGAGATGTCATCATGGGTCGCAGCTCCGTGGTGGGCAGGGGATCCTGATTGAGAAGCAGGCGGAAGAAGGAATGTTTTCCCTCATCCTCGAGATGAGCGCAGGGAGAGAAGCCGCAGGGCATGGAGGGGAGGGTGGAGAGAGCCACAGCCTCGGCAAATTCATCGATCACTGAGAGCTCCTCGTCATCGCCGGAGAGGGCGAAGGCTGAAGATTTCTTTGCCTCTTTCGGCTTGAGTCCGCTGTAGGTTGTCATCACCTCGATAGCTGCCTGCTGCATGTTGCGCTCGGTATGGTCGAGCTTCTTACCTTTCTTGGTGGCGTCGAAGATGCCGTCGTAAGCCTCGGCAATGTATTCGGGAAGCGTGTAGTTGGCCTTCGGGTCGAGATTGCCACCCTCCTTTATACGCTGCAGGGAGGTGGAGAAGAGAAGCGAAGCCACGATGTTGCGCTGCATCTTGTCGCGGAACTTATAAGGCTCCTCGAATTTGGCCACCAGTGCCTCGGGCACCATCCAATCGCTCGTACGGGCCTGGTTGAGAAGCCATTTCATAGCCTCTCTCTGCTTCGCCTTGGGAATGTAGGAACGCTGTGCGAGATTGCCGTCCTCTCCCTGGCGAATCTCCTTGAAGACTACGCCACCGATATAGGGATAGACGTGGCCAACGTGGCGCAGATACTGCGAGCACATGGCCTTATACTTGTCAGCAAGAGGTTCGAAATCCTCACCCGGTTCGCCGGCCCAGTCTTCGATATTGTCCATTATGATCTTCAGGTTGGAGATAGCCATGTCGCCGGCCTTGATATGGTCGTTGCCGAGGTCTTCGGTCTGGTCGGTGGGGTCGATGAGACCGAGGAACTGCTGTGCTCCGAATTCATACATCGGATCTCCGGCCTTCTCTGCTATCCATGCGTCGAGAGTGGCTTTTTCATCCTGAGGAGTCTTCGCATCGGGGATTAGACGGTAGCCCCAGTTGATTGCATAGATGTCGTAGACGCCTATGGGCGGCGGCACAAGGCGTACGCCTCTCTCAAGGTCGCCCGGCTGAGCCACGAAGTTGTTGCGGGCATAGTCCATGATGGAGGGGGTGGTGCCATGCTTCTGAGTGAACTCCGGATCGCGGAGATTGTCGATGGTGAAGGAGTAGGAGGCGCCCATGTTGTGCATCAGTCCGAGGCAGTGGCCGATCTCGTGAGCGGCTACGTAGGTGAGCGACTCGTGCATGACGTCGTCGTCAAACACCGGCTTGCGCACTCTCGGGTCGACAGCACCGGTCTGGGTGAAGCGCCAGTTGTGGACAAGGTCGAGGATGTTGTGATACCATATTACATCAGCTCCGAGAATCTCGCCTGTGCGGGGGTCGGTGTAGGAAGGACCCATGGCGTTGGCGGTGGGAGTGACGCAGTAGCGTATGCAGGAGTAGCGGATATCATCGGGATCAAACTCTGGATCATCGGTAGGATAATCACGCGCTTCGATGGCGTTTTTGAAACCGGCGGCTTCAAATGCCTTGTTCCAGTATTCGATACCCTCCTTTACTGCAGGGCGCCATTTAGCCGGGAATGCTGAGTCTACATAGAATATAATCTTCTTCTTGGGCTCCACAAGCTCTCCGGCGAAATAAGCCTCGCGGTCTTCATCGCGCGGCTCCAGACGGTGGCGGTCGATTATCTCATAGGCCTTTGTGCCGTCGAGCTTGGATGAGTAAAGATTTTTGTATTCGGTGAAGTAACCTACGCGTTTGTCGTGGAGACGCACAGGCATCGGCTCGTCGGGGAGCATCACGATGTTGCGCGACATGGTGACGGTGTAGGGGTTTGCAGCCGATTGAGTGGTATAGGCAAGGCGGCTCTTGACCTCCACATTCTGAGGGAATGCCTTTGCTGAGAGCACGGATGATCCGTCGCCGTAATATGTGCCCTTTATGCCCTCCTTGCCTCCGAGAAGCTTGGTGAGGGGGTTCGACTCCTTGATGGGGGAGATTGACTTCTCATTTCCCGAGAAGAAGGAGGTGACGTCAATGTAGACCTTGCCATTTTCCTTGTGCTCGATCTTGAAAGCTTTCAATACGGGCTCGGTGAAGTTGAGGTCGAACGAAGCCGCTATGGGATCGTCGGGACGCACCTCGCTTGTGGTCTGCGGGAGAGTGATGAAGAAAGTATTGTCGTTGCGTGAGAAGCGAATGAGTTTGTTGGATACTACCTGCCCGGCCACCCAGTCGTTGGTCTGCGAGATGGAGTTCACGCGGTTCACGAGAAGGAAAGTCTTGTCAAGTATGGAGTCTGGAACCTCGAAGTAAAGTTTCCCCTTTTTGTCAAGATAGGTGTTGAACATTCCATGAGCCACGGTGGCGTCCTTGATTTTCTTGTGAAAATCAGCGCTGTCTTTTGCTGCGCCTGTAAGCTCCACTTTTGGAAGAGCGGCGATCTTCTTTTTCTTCTTTGAAAAAGCAGGCTGCGTGCAGCATAGGCTTCCTATGGCTACTATGGAGACAACTGCAATCGTAGAATTGAATTTCATAACTTATGAAGTATTATGGGATTACATTTAGGGAGAAGTTGTCTATACATCGTATGATCAGGAACCTATATATTCAGTCTGTCCGTAAAAAAGATTAGGAGCTTTTTTACACGCACTGTATCCCCGATGTATTGAATATTTCGTAAAGACTGCTTCTTTGGATGAATTGTGCAAAGATAATGAAAGTATTTCTATTTACGATGAAAGCCCATGATAAATTCACTCTATTTAACTATAATGGTGCCCTGGAAGTGGAAAAATGAATATTTATAAAATAAATATAGGGGAAAGCTCCGGTTTTATGGAGCTTTCCCCTTGCTGGGTCATGAGGGCGAAATGCCTCTGGTGTTATTTCACAATTACTTTGGATACTTTGTTGCCCTGACGGCGTACGTAGATGCCGGGCTCTGTGCCGCTAACTTTCACACCCTTAAGGTTGTAGAACTCAACGGGAGCAGCGTTGTCTTCGATTTCGGCAACCCCGGATACGTCAGAGATGGTGATCATCTTGGTGGTAAGGGTAAGGGCCGGGAATACCTCGTTTGTCATGGAGCAGAAGTAATCGCCTGTAGCGGTGAAGGTGAAAACGCCGTCAGCCTCTGTATAGCCCTCTGAAATCTCCTCGTCGCCTCTCTTCCAGGAGAATACAGTGGCTGTATCGCCCACTTTGGCAAGTGATGAGAGATCAACTACAGCACCGTTGACCGGAGCAACTACTTCAGCCTGGGGAGTGTACATAAGGTTTGTAGCTACGTCAAGAGAGGGAAGAGTGGCAAAAGTGAAGTAGTTGGAGGAGATGTTGATACGGGTGAACTTGTCAGTAGTTTCCGGCAGCTTTATCTCAGTGAGCTTGTTATTATTGAGGGTCGCGATACCTTTCAGAGCCACCATGTCGGAAAGGTCAATTGTCTCAAAATTGTTCCACTGAGCATTAAAGGTCTTGAGGGCGGTAGCTCCTTTGATATTGATTGAGGAAAGTGCGCAACCGTTTGCATAAAGAGTAGAGAGGCTTGAAAGACCTTCCAGATTGAGGTTGTCTCCTTCAGTTGCCTTATTTCCAGATATATTCAGCGTTCTGAGAGCAGGAAGGAGCGTCCAGTTAGTGGCGATCAATGCGTTGCTGCCGGCCCCCTCATTCATTTCTCCGGAAGTGACATTAAAGTTGTTGCTCACGTTTACCGCTGAAAGGGGCGCATTCGCCTCTCCTATCGTAAGGGAGGTGATGCAGTTGTCAGTGGCGTTAAAAGTTGCGAGGGAGGCACATGAGGAGAGGTCAACGCTCTTGATGTGGTTCTTGCTCATGTTGAGTTCCTTTACATCGGGAAGGTTAATGAGCTCAACAGCAGTGATCTTAGCCACTGGATCATCTTCCATTGTCCAATCGAGATCAACATAGTTGATTTTGGTGCCTTCCGGTGTGTACACCTCCACGGCGCTACTGCCGAGAGTGCCTTTAAGCTCGGTAAATACCCAGCCGTCAGCGTCATAATCCGCTACGGTGTACTCCTCTTTATTCCCCGTGCCCCAGTCAACGAATACTGTGCCGCCGTCTACTGCGGAGATCTTGAACATGAGTTCTTTGCCTTCGGCCTCTTTCTCGGTGGTGAAGGACAACACTTTCACGTCTTCGGCGTATGCCTGTGCGGCAAAACCGAAGAGAAGTCCCATGATGGGAAAAGTAAAAAGTTTTTTCATAAAAAATAGGTTTGATAGGTTGGTTGTACAGTTTTTATGTTTAGAGTTACATATTGCTTAAAGTTTCGATTATTGTAAAGGGTGGGTTTGATTTCGCTAAATTAGTTATTATTATCCGGTATTGCAAATTCCTGAGAAGTTTCAGATTAAATTTCTGTCAAATCCGATGATTTTATTCGCGGAGGCGGGAGTCGATGATGATGGTGACGGGGCCGTCGTTGATGAGGCTCACCTGCATGTCGGCGCCGAACACACCTCTCTTCACCTCCTTCCCCATCACTTTCGAGAGCTCGGTGCAGTAGAGTTCATATAAAGGTATGGCGAGATCATGACCTGCGGCGTGTATATAGCTCGGACGATTGCCTTTCTTCGTGGAGGCGGCCAAAGTGAACTGGCTTACGGCCAATGCCTCTCCGCCGATGTCGATCACTGAGCGGTTCATCACTCCCTTGTCATCGTTGAATATGCGCAGGGCTGCTGTCTTTCCCACGAGCCATGCCACGTCTTCCGGTGTGTCGCCTTCCATCACTCCTACCAATATCATGAGTCCCTGGCCGATGGCGCTATGGAGCTTGCCGTCGATTTCTACTGATGCGCGGGCTGCGCGCTGAATCACTATTCTCATCTTTTTTAAATTATCAGGCGTATCCCCGCAGAGCCGGAATACGCCTGATAGACATTATATGGGTTGATATAAGATTATTTCACGAATACGAGATATTCACCCGGGTTGAGCTGCGCGGGAAGAGCGGCTGCCTCGGTGGTGAAGTAGTTCGTCATGCCCTCTACAGCCGGTTTGTCGGCTGTGAAGTTTACGGCCGTTGCCTCTTTGCCGAGGTTGGTAAGCACCATCACTTTAGAATCATCTTTCTCGCGTGAGAAAATGAAGAGATCGGGGCTATCGGTAGGATAAACCACCATCTCGCCACCCTCAAGACCTGCAAGGAGAGCCTTCTGAGAATGCTTGAGGTTGTTGAGCTTCTGATAGAAAGTGAAGTATTCGTTGCGGGGTTCCCACTGGGGAGCCTTGTCTTTCTCGAAGAACTCGAATGCGCGGTTCATCCCGGTCTCCTGACCGGTGTACATCATCGGCATGCCGGGGATGGTGTAGGAGATTACGGCGAAAGCGTTTGTGAGATTGCCGAGACGGTCAAACTCTGTGCCCTCCCATGAGTTGAGGTCGTGGTTGGTGACCATGTTCATGAGGTAGGTGTCTTTCGGATAATCCTCTGCCTGGGAGTCGAGGAGCTTCTTGATGTCGGTGGCGTGCTTCTCGGGGAATTCGCGCACCTTGCCATCCTCACCTTTGAAGGTGTATTGGCCGGAAGTGGCGGCGATTTCGCTGAAGAGGTCTTTCATAGGCCAGTTGTAGCCCATGTCGAAGCCGTTTTTCTGGAGCTCCGGCTTGCTTGCCTCTGCGAGCATGAATACGCCCGGCTTGGCAGCTTCGAGCTGAGGACGGGCCTCATCCCAGAAATCGGTGGGCACTTCCATAGCCACGTCGCAACGGAAACCGTCAACGTCAATATCGGTGAGCCAGAATTTCATGGCGTCGATCATACCTTTGCGCATCTCGGGATTGGAATAGTCGAAGCAATACACGTCGGTCCAGTCATATACGCCGACCATGTTGCCGAGAGAATCCTTCTCATACCAGTCGGGGTGCTCAGCCACCCACTTGTTGTCGCGTCCGGAGTGGTTGGGCACCCAGTCGAGAATCACCTTCATGCCTTGGTCGTGAGCCTGCTTCACCATATCCTTAAACTGGTCGATTGTGCCGAATTCAGGATTGAAAGCCGTATAGTCGGCCACGGCATAGTAGCTGCCGAGAGTGCCTTTGCGGTCTTTCTGGCTTATCGGATGAATGGGCATCATCCAGAGTATATCAACACCAAGGTCTTTGAGACGCGGAAGCTCGCGGGCAAAGGAGGTGACATTTCCTGAATCGGAATACTGACGCAGGTTTACCTCATAGATCACGGCGTTGCGGCTCCATTCGGGATGATTGACTGTAGTGAATGTGGAATCGCGCTCCACATTTTCGGCCTGTCCGGCTTTGCCCTTGCCTCCACATGCGGAGAGCAGGAGAGCGCCGATGAGGCCCATGGCTCCGAAGATTCTTTTCATGATAACTGGTTTATGGGTTATATGGGGAATTTATTAATTGCGTCGATGAAGGCTTCGGCTGAAGCGGCGATGATGTCGGTGTTGGCCGAGAAGCCATAGTAGTGCTGGCCGTCGTATTCCACGGTCATATGCACCTTGCCCACATCGTTGCTGCCCTTGCTGATAGCCTGGATAAGGAACTCCTTCACAAGCATCTGGCGGCGGATGATGATCTTGATGGCGTTGATGGCCGCATCCACCGGACCGTTGCCGGAAGCGCATGCCTCGAAGCGTTCGCCGGCGATGAGAAGGCCGATAGAGGCCACGGAGCGCAGGCCGACGCCGGAGGTAACCTGTAGATAGTCGAGCTTGATACGGTGGTTTTCGCGATGCTCTCCGGCCAGCATGAGCACATCGTCGTCAGAAATCTCTTTCTTGCGGTCGGCGAGACGGAGGAATTTCTCGTAGGCTTTGTCAAGGGCTTCCTTGTCGAGCTCGATGCCGAGCACGGTGAGACGATGCTTGAGGGCGGCGCGTCCGGAGCGGGCGGTGAGTACGATCGAGTTCTCATCGATGCCCACATCCTTCGGATCGATAATCTCGTAGCTCTCACGGTTCTTGAGCACACCATCCTGATGAATGCCGCTTGAATGTGCGAAGGCGTTGCGGCCTACGATAGCCTTGTTAGGCTGGACCGGCATGTTCATGAGGCTCGAAACAAGCTTACTTATGCCGGTGATCTTGGTGGCG
This sequence comes from uncultured Sangeribacter sp., assembly GCA_964622105.1. Taxonomy (GTDB): domain Bacteria; phylum Bacteroidota; class Bacteroidia; order Bacteroidales; family Muribaculaceae; genus Lepagella. Next base: position 15,157 of record CAZUNU010000061.1, read on the forward strand.
TTGATGTTGGTGTCGATGCCAAGTTCCTTATGAGAGCGGAGGGTCATCACCACCTCTTCAAGAGAGGTGTTGCCGGCACGTTCGCCGATGCCGTTGATTGTGACCTCAGCCTGACGAGCACCGCCCATCACGCCGCTGATAGTATTGGCCGTAGCCATACCGAGGTCGTTGTGGCAGTGGGTGGCGATGGTGACGTTATGGATGCCGTCGACATGCTCCATGAGGTATTTGATCTTGGCTTCAAAATCCCAGGGGAGGCAGTAGCCGGTGGTGTCAGGGATATTGATTACGGTGGCGCCCGCTTTCACTACGGCTTCCACCACGCGCGCCAGGTATTCATTGTCT
>CAZUNU010000062.1:0-15435 GCA_964622105.1 uncultured Sangeribacter sp.
TGCTCTGGTTGGTGCTGGTGACTATACCCATGCTGTAGTCTACGGTATAGTCGCTGTTTTCTGTAAGCCCAACGCCACCGGCCATAACAACGACCGAACCTCTGGGCACATTCATGGCATTAAGGCGTATCTGAGCACCATTGGAGGCCTGATACTCGCCTTGAAGCGAGAATTTGTTCTTGTCGGCAAACTGACGCGCCACCACCAAAGTAGAATCGTATAGCTCCTTATATACGTACTTCTCAGCAAGCACCGGATTACCGATTTTCTTCTCCAGATTGGCACCAAAGGGCTCCGCAACAGGGAAAATCACTTTTCCGCTCGTGGGCTGCACGGTGTAACCCTCAACATAGTCGAAAAATCCATCGGGATTCGACTCCTGATTGGAGTCAATCCGGTCAAGATTCATTACCTGCAGAAGTGGCTTGTTGGCTATATCGCCAACGGGAAGATAATTGATCTCAGTGCCGGTTGTATCGCTTAGATATTTGATATTAAGTTTGAAATTCTTCTTCTGAAGCTGATAGGCACCTAAGGAGTAGACGTTTTTCATCATCAGCTTCCACATCGGGAGACGGGGAGATATGGTGGTGCCGCGAAGCATCTTCAGATACAATGCGTCGGTTGTGGTTGTGACATCGCTTGAAAACTCACCTACCTGGTACACCTTTCCTTGATACGTGTACTCATATGCCACCCCTAACACTTCATCAGTTGACAGGGCTGATTTCAGGGATATATAGCCTAAAGCTGCATTCAAGGTATATTCGCTTGAACGCAAGAGGCGCGCACTCTCCACTTTTTCATAATCTCGTCCGCCGGTGATGCCATATGCACTCAGAGGTTCGAGAGCCTGTGTTACCTGATTTATATTTCTTGCTCCGGGATAATCCGTCTTCAACACGTTGAGCATATTGTTGCTCTGGTTCGAGGGATTGTTGAAACTCTTATCCGGAACCCAATAATTGTTGGCTAACCTTGTATTCTCACCTAAATCCATGAAGCCCACGAAGTTTCGGCTCTCATCATAGTTGCCGTTCTTGTTGGTGACCCACACTTCTATGCGGGTGATGGTGATACCGGAAGAGACGTGCGGAAGTCGGGAAGCGAATGAATCGTAATTATCATAGAAATATTGCGCCAGGAAGAAATGGCGGTTGGCATCGTAATCGTCAGCTTTGATGGAGAAAGATGTGGTCTGCACACCACCCTGTGTACTCACTGTCTGCGACTCACTGTTCTGCTGACTGAGAAGCCCGGTCAAAGTAAGTTTGCCAAACTGCAACTTTGATTTGATACCGAACAAAGCCGTTCCACCGCGTATCAGACTTGAACCGGTGGTCATGCTCACATTACCTGCCTCGATATTTTTTATTATCTCGTCTTCCTTGCCCTCATAATTAAGCTTGAGGTTTTTTGAATCGAAATCAAAGGTAGCGTCAGTGTTATAGCTCATGTTGAATTTGAGCTTATCACCGACAGAAGCACCGATGTTGGCCTGGATTTTCTGATCGAAGTTAAAGAAAGTCTTTCTTCTTGAACGCAACGAAAGAGCAGGATTATCCGTCTTATTGCTCTTGATGCCCATGGAAAGCTGAATGGATCCTTGGGTAGTTAGCCTCACACCGCCCGGACCAAAGACCTTCTCCAAGGGACCAAGCGCAAAATTCATATCGAGAATATTGAAGGGTTGCTTATCCTTATTCTCGAAACCCTCGGCATTGCGCTGCTGAAAATGACTGAACATCTCCCGCCTTGTCATCAGTCGGTTGTATTCCTCCGGAGTCATCATATAAGGCACCACAATTTCCCTGTCACCAATCATCGTGCGCATCACATAAAGTCCGGTTGTAGGGTCAAAGACAATCTCCGTTTTTACATTTGATGGAGTGGTGAGATCGGCAGCATACTCCCGGCTAACGTATTCGTCGAGCGATTGCGGAAATGTAGGAGCTACAGGCGAAGGTAGGACTACGCTGTCGGGAATCTGAGTACCTTGTAGATAAACGGGAGGTGGTGGAGGCGGTGGAGGAAGTTCCGACTTTCTATACTGACCTAAAGACACAACGGAAGCCACCAGCACCATTATGAGTGCCGGCAGCTTTTTCATTATGTGGAATATGGCTTTAGGTCGTTGAAAAGTCATCAGAGCATCTTGAGTGCCTGCTTTATAGCTTTCTCTGTGCTGAGTGAGGGATCTTCCGCAAAAATCTTTTTCAAGACTTTCTGACTTTGTTGAGCCGTGAACCCGAGCATTACGAGAGCTGCCATAGAGTCGTCATAGACCTCTCCGGCCACAGGCGTACTTGTTGATAACGAAACGGGTGCGGCTTTTATTTTATCTTTGAGGTCTACAATGATACGCTGAGCAGTTTTACCCCCTATTCCTTTCACAGCCTTGAGAGCCGAATCTTGTCCAGAGGCTATTGCCGTCTCGAGCTGGTCGGCTGTAAGGGAAGAGAGTATGAGGCGGGCTGTGTTCGGACCGACACCACTCACTCCAATGAGAAGACGGAACAGCTCACGGCTTCTTTTAGTGAGGAATCCGAAAAGAAGATGTGCATCCTCTCTTATGGCCTCATGTATAAACAGCTTCACTCTTTCCTTGCCAAGAGCGCCGTTCAGTTCAGCATAATCAATGAGAGTTATGTTGATCTCATAGCCTACCCCTGAGCAATCCACTATTGCTGTAGTCGGATTCAGTTCGGCTAATGGTCCGCTAAGATAATCGATCATCTTGCAAAAAAGGTTTTGAATTAAAAATTGGACTGATTCAATTAAATCTGTAACCGGCTTTACGCATTTCAGCTGGAGAATTGAATGGCTTCTCAGGTTTCAGATACTTGTCAAGAAATTTATAAGCATTATAGCGGATGTCTGTGGCCTCCTTAGTGTCGATGCGTTCAAAGATATGGGCACCGGCTTTGGGCTCATATATCTTGTACTCGAATTCCTTATTATAGTGCTGAAGCGAATCAATCATATGTTTCACCTCCTTATAGCTCACATCGTCATCGTTTTCAGTTGTGGTGATCATGATCGGAATGCGCAGATCTTTGGCATAGTTGATCGGTGAACGGCGCGCGTATTCCTCCGGGTCTTCCTGAGGAGACTTCCCTATATGATATGAAGCCGTGAAGTGATCAGAATACGAAGGGTCCTTATATTCGAGACGATATGCCACATCTGATACAGGCACACCGGCATAGCCACAGGCATATACATCCGGATATTTGCAAGCATTCATGAGGGTGATCATCCCTCCATGGCTCCAACCGAGGAGTCCGACACGTTCAGGATCCACGATCGAGTAATTCTCAATCATATAATTCGCGGCGGCCAGCACATCCTCATTCTCAAGACCGCCATAATCTATTGCATTGTAGAAATTCTTGCCATATCCGGTGCTCCCTCGGTAATCAGGGGCAACTATTATATATCCTTGAGAAAGAAGCTCTCTTACGAAATGACTGAATACCCATGAAAACGAGCTATGGATGCCTCCATGCACCAGTACTACCAACGGATATTTCTTATCCTGCTTTACTTCCTTGGGAATAAAGACATATGAATAAAAAATAAAATCATTATCGAGCAGACTGTCATGAAATTCATTTCCGTTAGGTTTACGGTGAGGATTAGGTGGACCTGCAAGACGAACTTTGTCTATGTAGGCCATATCCCCTACGTTGTCAAACCAGAGAATGTCGTCAAGCTTTTTTGAAAGTATATCAAAATCATGTCGTTGCTCTGACTTCACTACAGATGCAATGGATTTTGATGTAGGGATTTCAGTAACTTTCTGTGCTTCTACTCCCGAAAATGCCGGAACGAGTAGACTTAAGACAAATAGGCGGATGATATTTTTCATTTACGTGATTATTAGGTTAGTAAAATCCCGCCGCCATGAGCTGATTAATGGCCGACAGACAAGCGGTTTTTATATAGAACGGACAAACGCTTGTAATATTCGTATTCCAGATCAATATAAGCCATTTTTGACTCGTAAAGTCCACTTTGCTCTACATAATAATCCGTCATGGTCATGTTGCCAAGCTCTACAGATTTCAACAGCAGACGTTGGGTATCGTCTATGAGTTTCCGGTCGTATACCGTTAAGGATCGTTCTATTATCAGTAGCTCCTTCCGGGCATTCTCTATATCAGCTTCAGCTTGAAGGCGAGCATTCTCCATATTGACCTCTGCCGCCACTCTTCTTGCTTTCGATGCTTTTACCCTATATGAAGAAGTAAACAAAGGGAACGACGCACCAACTACAAAACCGTTGCTGGATGCTTCCATCTCCGTATTTCGGCGGTAACCCAAAGTTAATTTAGGTACCCAGCTTTGTTTAGCAACACTCTCATCCTGCTTTGCCGCTTCCACTCCTGAAGCTGCAGCTAACACTGAGGCATCAGACTCGACATTGACCGCCTTGTCATCTTTCCAATCCGGATAATCCATGGCCGCGCAGTCGAGCTCTTCATAACCATTGAGATGATTAAGCTCATTTTTTATAGCAAGCGCTTCAGTTTCTGTATCAAGCAGTGATTTCTTCAATTCCATTATCTGAAGCTTCACTCTATTCAGCTCTATAGAAGTGATCTGACCAACCTCACTTTTTTTCTCTGATAGAGACAATAACTTATCGGCTTCCATGAGTTGCTCTCCAAGCAATTTCCGGATTTTGTTTAAACGGACAAGGGAAAGGTAATTTTCAGCTACTGAAAGCTGAACGTCACGTCGCGCCACATCATACCGGCGATCCAAATAAGCTGCCTGACTTTTTCCTGCCTTGCCACGAGCCACATACAATGTCGGGAAATCGAATTCCTGGGTTACTATCAGTTCAGAACTTGCGATGCCATCCGCTCCTCTGCGGAAAAAGGGAGAATACTCCACACTGGTGTTGTCGAGCCGGTTCTGTTCTTTCAGATCGTAACCTGCAGCCTTCAGTTCTTCACGCATAGCCTTCAGTTCAAGGTTGTTTTTCTCTACCGAGAGCAAAAGACGCGAGAGTTCGTCCCCTTTCATGATAAAAGGAGCAAGCACACATAATATTATTATAACTATTCTCATTGCAAAATCTTCTTATCAGTTTAATTTTCACTCAGTTCACCGGTAGCTTTAATGAGTTTGCCTTTCCTGCTGATCCACATGTACATAATCGGAATTATAAAGGCATTAAGAAAGGTTGAACTCACCAACCCGCCCAATATAACGATAGCCATGGGGCTCTGAATCTCATTGCCTGGAAGATCTCCTCTTGCAGCCAACGGTATCAATGCCAATGCTGATGTCATTGCTGTCATGAGAATCGGATTAAGCCTGTCGAGCGAACCTTTCATCACGCTTTCCCGGATGCCGAGTCCTCCCTCTCTTCTTAGCAGATCATAGCGTGTCATCAGCAGCATACCGTTACGTGTGGCTATACCGAATAGAGAGATGAAACCGATTATGGCCGGAATACTCACTTCTCCCGATGTAAACCTGAGTACCAAGACTCCACCGATAAGAGCAAACGGCAGATTCAGTAGCACTACACCACTTTCTACCGGATTACGGAACTGCATATAAAGCAGCAGGTATATAACCAGGATACTGCCAAGGGATGTAAGCAAAAGTATTCGGCTGGCAGCCTGTTCGCTTTCGAACTGACCACCGTATTCTACGTGATAACCCTCCGGCAATTGAATTGAAGCATCTACTTTCTCCCTGATCTCCCTCACCACACTTCCAAGATCGCGTCCGCTGGTATTAGCTGAAATCACGATCTTGCGCTTCACGTTTTCCCTGTTTATCGTATTGGGTCCGGCTGAAGATTCGATATCCGCCACGTTTGCAAGCGCTACCTTATCACCGGTAGACGTATCTATCAGGATCCCCTTCAAGTCCTCTATTGTATTACGGCTTTCTTCATCTGCACGCACAATCAGATTGAAGTTTCTTCCTCCCTTATAGATGCGTCCCACGGTTTCTCCTCCGAGCATCACATTGATAAACTCATTAAATTCCGGCTGACTTATGCCGTATAAAGCGAGCATGTCCGGACGAGGGGTAATCTTAATCTCAGGACGCTCTATCTGCTGCTCTACGTTTAAATCCGCTATGCCTTCTATATCAGAAATCTCATTCTTGATATGATTGCCGATTGAGAACATTTTTCCAAGGTCATCACCAAAAAGCTTGATCGCAATGTTAGCCTGGGTGCCACTTAGCATAGCATCGATGCGGTGACTAATCGGCTGTCCTATCTCGATATTGGCACCAACGATAGTAGCCAATTTCTCTCTCACCTCTTTCTTTACCTCTTCCAAAGATCTTGAATCAAGCTCAAACGGTGCCTCTATTTCCGACACGTTTACGCCTAAGGCATGTTCGTCAAGCTCAGCCCGACCGGTCTTGCGGGCAACCGTCTTGATCTCGGGCACACTCAGAAGAAGTTGCTCAGCCCTATGGCCAAGTTTGTCTGATTCTTCAAGAGATAGTCCGGGCACCGAACTTACGTTAATGGTAAACGAACCCTCATTGAAGGATGGTAGAAAACTGCTTCCCAAAGTAAAAAAGATGATGATGCTTCCTATGAAAAGCAAAAGAGTCACACCTATCACCCCTTTCGAATGATCAAGAGCAAAATGCAGAGCTACATCGTAAGATTTTTTCAGGAGGCGAGTCACAAAAGAGTCTTTCTCATCCTTAGCTCCTTTATGATTAAGGAGATAGCTGCACAGAACAGGCGTGACAGTCAATGCAACAACTGTAGAGGCAAACAAGGCCACTATGAAAGCAATTCCAAGAGGAATAAGCATTCTGCCCTCCATTCCGCTGAGAAAGAACAAGGGTATGAAGCTGACGATTATGATCAAAGTAGAATTCAGAATTGGCAAACGCACCTCCCGTGAAGCGTCATACACTACTTGCAGGGATTTCCTGCGCGAATTTTCCGGCATCTGACGGTTTTCCCTTAGACGCTTCCACACGTTTTCAACATCCACAATGGCATCATCAACGAGCGAGCCGATTGCGATGGCCATGCCCCCAAGACTCATCGTATTGATGCTCAAGCCCATCAAATGAATCACAAGAAGTGTAACCAACAAAGACAAGGGTATGGTGACAAGGGATATAACCGTGGTACGCACATTCCCTAAAAACACGAAGAGAATTATCACCACGAATATGGCTCCCTCCAAAAGAGAAGTCTTAACATTGTCGATTGAGCTCTCGATAAAGCGAGACTGGCGGAAAATATCAGTGGAGACGTGCACATCACCGGGTAGTGTCTTCTGCAGGTCACCAAGAGCCTCCTCCAAGCTTTCAGTGAGCTCAATCGTGCCCGTATTCGGTTGCTTCGTCACGGTCAACAAAACTGCCGGTTTCCCCTTCTCTGAAGCCACACCTAACTTAGGTGATTGCGAACCTACATGAATCTGTGCAACGTCTCCGAGAGTTATGGCTCGGTCACCATCCATTTTAACCACAGCCTTCTCAATGAGCTGTTCAGTATCATCAGGTATAACTCCTGTCACGATGTATTCATTGCCATATTCGTAAAGTACTCCACCGTTTGCTCCACCATTAAAACCTTCAGCTGCGGAAAGGACCTCAGCAAGAGAGACACCGTAATGACGCATCCTTGAGGGATTGAGAAGTATCTGGTATTCTTTCAGGTCGCCACCGATAACTGCTACCTGAGCCACACCACCGGTGGACAGCAACCGTGGCCGCACACTCCAGTCTGCGATAGTACGCAATTCCTCCATTGAAGTGGAATCTGCTGTGAGACTTACAATCAATACTTCTCCAAGAATAGACGATTGGGGTCCAAGAGTAGGCGTACCGATATTAGCAGGCAAAGCATCTGACACGGTTGCCAATTTCTCTGATACGATCTGACGGTCGACATAAATATCTGTACCCCAATCAAATTCAACCCATACAACGGAGAATCCGTTAGTAGAGGATGATCTAACGCGTCTCACTCCTGTTGCACCGTTCATAGCCGTCTCAATCGGGAAAGTCACCAATTGTTCCACCTCTTCAGCTGCCATACCATTGGCTTCGGTCATTACCACAACGGTGGGAGCATTAAGATCGGGGAAAACATCTACTTCTGTATTACGGGCTGTATAGAAACCTGCCACTACAAGCACCACCGCGGCAACCATTATCAGCAGACGGTTTTGCAACGAGAATCTGATTATCCTGTCAAGCATCGTCTTTCAGATTAATGATTATGATTATGTGCCGGTATGGCGGCCTTTGCCGAAGCAAGCTTCACGTGGATAGCTCCCTCAGTCACTACATTCTCTCCGGGGGCTAACCCTTCGAGTATCTCAATGCGCTCACCATCGGTCTGGCCGGTCTTAACCTCGCGCTTCATATAGCCCTCTTCATCTACTTTTATATAGACAAATTTCACACCCTGTTCCTCTGTCAGCGCTCCCACAGGCACAGAGATGACATTATCACGTCTGCCACCTACAAGATATACCTCCACGAAACTTCCGGGAATCACACCTCCCGCATTGTTGAATTCAAATGTCACCGGAATGAACGAACCGGAAGCTGAAGCAGTCTGAGCAGATGCCACAAGCCGTCCGTCAAGATCTCTGAGATTATAAACCGTTTCACTATATGAAGGCTTGAATTTGGCGCTTGCAATTGACCCTATGCACCCATAATCGCGCTCTGACACGTCAGCCCTCAAAAAGAGACGGCGGTTTTGAGTCAGCCGCATCACCGGTTGCCCTACCTCAACAAAATCACCGTCTCTTACCAGACACTCCTTTATGTATCCACCGGTTGGAGCAGTCACTGTCACTCCTGAAGTGGAAACTTTGCCACCTATTGCTTCATAGGCTAACTTAGTGCGTTCATATTCAGCCTTAGCAGCTTCATAGTCTTTGTCAGTAATAAGATTATCTGCTTTCAGCTTCTCCGCTCTCTCGAAATCAGCCTTTGCCTGAGCGTAGGCAATCTCATTGCGTCTTGAAGTCTCACCTTCGGGCAGTTTGGCTGAGGAAACAGTCATCACAGGAGCACCTTTTCCCACGGCCATTCCTTCGGTATATCCTTTTTTCATAGATACAATGCCTGCGGCTGGCGCTACCACCGTGGATTCATCTCCTGAAGCTGTAAGTATACGTCCACCAGTCTTCACTACACTGTTGAATTCCCCCGGTGTGACTTCGGAACATCGAACCCCGGCTGCCTCAGCCTGACTCGGAGTGAGTATGATTTCATCAGGATTATGTCCCTCTCCATCATGGCCGTGATCTTCGGCGTCTTCACCATGCACATGATCTTCGTCATGCACATGCGCCGGAGAATGCTGATGTTCATGGTCATGAGTCTCATGATCGTGTCCATCATGAGACTCATGCGAACCATGCGAACCACAGGCTGACAAAATTACTAAAAGAGCAGTCAGTATAGAAAATCGTGTCCTATTCATCAGTATCGGAAATCCTTTGATATTCATCGGTAACGAAAAGTGTGTCCTATTCATTGGTATTGAAAAGTATTTCTTCTATATTGTGTCTAATTTTTCGCAAAGATAGCCATCAACCATTGCAACCCGGTTGCATATTCCCTATGTATATTTATGTTAGTTTTCTATATGTTTGAAATGAGAAAGCTTATTTTAAATCTCCCGGGAAAGTAATATACCAAATTATCTTTAGAGTTGTTTTACGAAAGTTTTTTATTAACTTTGTGGTATGTTACAATCGTATAATTCAACACTTCTTGAAAATGCAGTTTCCGAGCTATCAAAGCTGCCCGGCATAGGTAGGAAAACAGCATTGAGGCTCGCTTTACACCTTCTTCGTCGCGATGAGAATGAAGCTGTATCTTTAGGGCAGTCGATCATCGACATGCGGAAAAATATTAATTATTGTAGTAAATGCCACAATATTAGCGAAGAGGAAGTTTGCCCAATCTGTAATGATAACCGCAGAGATAAATCAGTAGTGTGCGTAGTGGAGAATGTAAAAGACGTCATCACTATTGAATCAACTCGTCAACATTCAGGGCTTTATCACGTATTGGGTGGGCTGATTTCACCTCTCGATGGTATAAGCCCCTCGGATCTCGAAATTGATAGCCTCGTCAAAAGAGTGACAGAAGAAAATCTTTCGGAAGTAATCCTGGCACTCAGCCCTACGATAGAAGGAGACACCACCAACTTCTATATCTATCGCAAGCTTTCTGATCTTCCCGTAAAAGTGACTATGTTGGCAAGGGGACTGAGCATCGGCAACGAACTGGAATATACCGACGAGCTTACATTGGGTAAATCTATTCAAAACAGAGTGCTCTTCACTTCTTCATTTCCAAAGCAATAACAAAAACTACTTCATATTATCAAAATCAGGGCCATATGACAAATTTGGAAAGAACAATACGGCTGCGCGCTGTAGAGCCATCGGATGCAGATTTCATGTATGAAATAGAGAACGATGAAGCAGCCTGGCGTTACAGCGACACCGTGGCTCCGATCTCTCGCCGTATCTTGCGCGACTACGCCCTTGATTATAATGCCGACCCTTTTGCAGCGCGGCAACTCCGGTTGATAATATCAGTTTTCAAAGCGGAGTCATGGTATCCTGCAGGCACCATTGACCTTTACGAAATAGACCCAGTAAATCGCAATGCTTTTATCGGCATCTATATCTTACCCGGATTTCGCCATGCTGGATTCGCTAAAGAGGCTCTCCACTTAATAGATCAATATGCCCGAAAGGTTATCAACTTGCGCTTTCTTGCAGCTAAGATTGAAAGCAGTAATATTGTTTCACTGAGTCTATTCAAGAAGTGTGGGTTTGAAGAGGCCGCTGTGATTCCGGAATGGTTTACTTGCCTGGATGGTACCTATAGGGATTTGGTCATAACGATTAAAAGGCTGTCATCACAAGGATGATCAGCCTTTATCAGTTTAATGAAGGATCCTGTGGCACTGTCAACCAGCTGCGATAGTCGCCATCAAGAAGACCCACTTCCCGGCGCCAGAATCGGTTGCCTTTTCCGGTAAGCAGACGCTCCGTATCCGGTCCGGCATTATCTCTTACAGCCCACACATGTCGATCTATCTCACTGCGTAGTTGTCCGGAAGTCCAGCCACTGTAGCCAAGAAAGAAACGGATCTTGCCATCTATCTCTCCACCCTCAAGAAGATAACCATAAATATCTTCTATGCTCCCTCCCACATAGATGCCGGGGATTAACTCCGACGAGTCCTTGAAAATATCTCCGAGTGTATGGAGCATGAAAAGCCTTGTCTGATCTACCGGTCCACCGCTGAATACAGGAATCTCCCGATCAATACCCATATCGGGAATAAGTTGATTGAGGCTAACCGGCAACTGCTTGTTGAGCACAAGACCGAGGTGGCCTTGCTTTTTATCGACATCAAGCACCATCACCACCGACCTGCTGAACACGTCGCCCCGCATAAGAGGCTCTGCTACCAGCAGACTTCCGCACTGAAGGTCTGATGAATATTCATGGTTGTAAAGATATTTATTAAGATCCATTTTATTTCAATATTAGTAAGCGACAGGCCTGAAGTCTATGAATTCAGATGATTGCAAAAGTAAACGATTTTTTACCCGCAACCTTCTCGATACGACCTCTCTTTCTAATTATAACACTTGAATCACATTTTTATTTATCTTAATTTGCCGCTATTATCGGAATTTCTCACTAACTTTGCATGAAATGCGCCCTTAAGGCCGCAATAATTCTTTGTCACCAATATGAAAGTATTGAAGTTTGGAGGCACTTCCGTGGGCACTGTCGAGAGTCTGCGCAGTGTAAAGAAAATAGTTGAGTCAAATCCTGCTCCTCAGATTGTAGTGGTGTCGGCTTTAGGTGGTCTTACCGACCGTCTGATCGCCACAGCTCGAAAAGCAGCGGAGGGCGACACCTCTTATCGTGAAGATATCCAAGCCTTCTCTGAGCGCCATCATAATATAATTAAGGAGATGGTGCCCGAGGAAAGGAGGCAACATACAATGCAGAGAGTAGATGAACTGCTGTCGGCATTGACCCGTAATTACGATGGTGTGTATCTTCTGCGAGATCTACCAAGTCATATTCTCGATGTGATCGTTAGTTTTGGAGAGAGAATGTCATCGGTCATAGTTACGGATATGATCGACGGTGCTGTGCGTTTCGATTCGCTGGAGTTTGTAAAGACAGAGAATTGGTTTTCAAAAAACATTGCTGACCAGAAGCTTACCAATAGGCTTATTCGCAAAAGATTTGAGGGGTTTGAGGGCGTTGCAATAGTGCCGGGATTTATTTCTACAGACAGGGAATCGGGCATGATCACCAATTTAGGGCGTGGCGGCAGCGATTTTACCGCCGCTTTGATAGCCGCGGCTCTCGATGCATCGATTCTTGAGATATGGACCGACGTGGACGGATTCATGAGTGCAGATCCGAGAATTATTCCTGACGCACGTGTGATGCCGGCAATGTCGTTTATCGAAAGTATGGAGCTTTGCTCATTTGGTGCGAAAGTAATCTATCCACCCACAATTTACCCTGTATTCCACAAGAATATACCGATAAAGATTCTCAATACTTTCAATCCTTCTGCTCCCGGCACTCTCATAACTGATCATCATGATGAAAAAGAATCGGAAATTAAGGGCATATCCTCTATAAAGGGCATCACCTTGTTTAATGTAGCAATAAACGATCTCCGAGGCGCTCGTCAGTTGCGCTCGCGTGCTCTCAACGTCCTTGCAAAAAGAGGCGTCACCGTACTGCTTTCAGCCCGTGAGGAACTGGAACCTGCACTGAGCTTTGCAGTTGACACCTCCGATGCAGATAACGTGGCGGCTCTTTTATCAACGGAATTTGCACCGGAATTATCTAAATCTGTAATCAAATCCATTCGCCGGAAAGAAGGGCTCGCAATCATTGCGGTAGTCGGCGAAGGAATGCACGAACGTAGGCGTCTTGCTCCACGCATTCTCAACAGCCTCAACCGTGATTCAATCTCAGTAGAGAGCCATGCCCATAAAGCTTCCGCTACCACCCTCTCTTTTATAATCAACGAGGATTCAGTAGGTCGTGCATTACGCATTATCCATAGCCTCCTCTTCTGATCCATACTTTTTCCCTCAGATTTGTTATTAAAATAGACTGGGGGCGTACTTAACAGCTCTAAGCCGTTTGCAGCCGCTCCGTTTCCTCAGCGAGTGAAAGGAGAAGCAACAGCGCTACAAAACAATTCATTACCGCTCAATTTAACCCAAGAGCAACCCAAAGAGAGACAATTATGGAAATTAGAAATGCAAAATACGAGATAAGTAACGCCAAAGTAGAACAGTGTCCGGCTACGGATGTGCCTGAATATGCCTTCATCGGTCGTTCCAATGTAGGAAAATCTTCACTCATAAACATGCTGACTCGCAGAAAAGGCCTCGCCAAGACGTCGCAAAAACCCGGAAAGACTCTCCTCATCAATCATTTCCGCATTAATGACGGTGAGTTTTATATCGTCGACCTCCCGGGATATGGCTATGCTCAGCGGGGAAAGCAGCAAAGAGAAGATTTCAGAAAAATCATAGAACAATATATTCTCGAGCGGGCACAGATGACTCTTCTCTTCGTGCTTATCGACATCAGGCATGAACCGCAGAAGATCGATATGGAGTTTCTTGAATGGCTTGGAGAGAATCAAGTGCCTTTCGCAATAGTTTTCACCAAAGCCGACAAACTTGGTCCAAATGCCGGATTAGCACATGTGGAGGCATACAAAAAGGAATTGCTTAAACATTGGGAAGAACTCCCTCCGGTGTTTATGACTTCTTCTGAAAAATCTACCGGCCGTGATGAAATGCTCAATTATATAGAGGAGATCAACCGTAGAATTTATCTGGACAAAAAGAACGGACACGCGGAATCTCTTCTCGAAGTTGCCTCGGAAACTGCTGAAGAAGACGAGACTCCTGCGGCAGAGTAATCTTACGATAACCGACCTGACAAATGAATTTTAAACAACTCATAAACGGAGACAAGAGGATATCCGAAATAATGCGGTTCGCTATGGTTGGCGGACTCGCAACCGTTTTGCAATATGGCATTTACGTTGTTTTCGTACATGCTGTATTCAATGGCGGCAAAGCTGTGGTGGCCACTCTCATAAGTTACGCTATTAGTTTTGTGGCCAACTTCTTTTTATCGAGCTACTTCACTTTCCATAAGCGGCCAAATGCCAAACGTGGCCTTGGATTCACCCTCAGCCATCTGATCAACATGGGTATGCAGACTGGACTCGTAGCCATCTTCAAAGGAATAGTTGGCCCGACTCTGGCGTTGCTTCCGGCTCTCGCAATTTGCATACCGGTGAACTATCTGCTCGTACGCTTCGCATTCACAAGCAAGATATTCAAGAGCCGCCGGGAAAGAGAGAAAGAAAAAGAGAATAATCCCATATCAAATTAACCTTAGAATATGAAAAAAATAGCAATGGCGTCTGATCATGCCGCCTATGAACTCAAAGAGATCATCAAACCTTATCTTCGTGAAAAAGGCTATGAGGTGGTAGACTTCGGCACAAACTCACCGGATTCCTGCGACTATGCAGATTTCGGACATCCGGCAGCATATGCTGTAGAAAAAGGTGAATGCGACTTCGGAGTCGGGATGTGTGGCTCCGGACAGGGTATGCAGATCACTCTCAACAAGCATCAAGGAATCCGTGCTGCCCTCTGCTGGCTTCCGGAACTCGCAGCCCTCGCGCGCCAGCATAACGATGCTAACTTCCTCGTTCTTCCGGCACGTTTCATCAGTGTTGACATGGCTAAAAAGATTGTTGACGCTTATCTCGAGGCTCAGTTTGAAGGAGGTCGTCATCAGCGTCGCGTAGCCAAAATACCTATTGAAGGAGAGGTAATATAACACCATCTAAAGTTTTCTGAAACATGGAGTTTGAGATTGCCCTGAAGGGATTGCGCTTTTACGGGCGTCATGGTGTGCTTGAACAGGAAACTCTCACCGGCAATGAATTCATTGCCGATGTTAAGGTGCGTATCCCCTATCCGGAGTCGATAATTGAAGACAATCTGGCCGATACAATTTCATATGCAGATGTATATGTTATAGTTGAAGACGAGATGCAGAAACCGAGAAAACTCCTTGAAACAGTAGCGGCACATATTGTGCGACGTCTTACACTTAAATGGCCCCAGATTTTGGGAGGCAGTGTAAAAATCTGTAAATCAACACCTCCAATTCCAAGAATAACAGGAAGCTCGGAAGTGACGTTATTTTTTTGAAAATAATTGATGAAATATTTGGTCATTTCGCAAATAATGCCTAACTTTGCACTCGCAATCGGGAATCAATGATTGCTGCGAAATGAATGGTTCGTTAGCTCAACTGAATAGAGCATCTGACTACGGATCAGAAGGTTGC
>CAZUNU010000063.1:0-5223 GCA_964622105.1 uncultured Sangeribacter sp.
AAAGTCTAAAAGGGGTATTCAATTTAGATCCTGGGCTAATAAGGTGTTGAAGGACTACCTTCTGAAAGGATACAGTATCAACCAAAGATTACTGACCATGGAAAATCGAATTGATCAATAGCCCGGCTATTCTTTGCTTGGGAAGTCCATATGCATAACACCCAATCTCGCTCCCGAAATTGGGTGTTTTTGCTTAAAGGATTGCTGATCAAACATTATTACGGAAAGTGTGGTGTCAGAACTGCATGAAGCCGCCTTGATGAAGCGGTCGGTGCACGTAGGCACCGGGGGCGGGTTGGATCACACGCTTGGGCATATCCATCTCCATGAAGCAGATGTGCAGACCGATGGCGCGCGTCATGAGCAGGTCGTCATGGCGCCCCGGTAGTGCCCCGTAGCTTCCGTTCGGCCGACGTTCGTAGGTGAGGTATTCGTTGAGGCATTCCTCGTCACGCTCTATATAGCCACCTTCGCGGATTATCTTCACCAAAGTCGAGATGATCATCGGTTTTGTCGACGTATTGGTATGAAATCCATATTTCCTTGGCAATCCCTGGCGCACCTCCTCCGGACTCTGCCGACGTGCGTAGAGATTCGGGTAGGCCTCGCGCAACTGGTTGAGTATGAAAGAGGATTGGTCGCCATCAACGTTCCGGGCAGGATCGCGCGTCTCCAGCGTATTGCTCTCAATCACGAGCAGCGCATCGTCGTAGTAGCGGGCTATGCGCGCGGCGTTCCATGCGAGAAGATCCATATCGGTATGTCCGCGCCATTGAGCCACCACCTCCGGCCGTCCGCCTGTCTCCATGCCGTCGCGGTCGAACACCGTCACCACCGACCAGTCGGCCGCTGAGGAGCGTCCCCCGATATCCACCACGGCAAGATAACGGTTAAACATGTGCACATCTTTGGTAGACAGCTGACGGTCTTTCCATATCT
This sequence comes from uncultured Sangeribacter sp., assembly GCA_964622105.1. Taxonomy (GTDB): domain Bacteria; phylum Bacteroidota; class Bacteroidia; order Bacteroidales; family Muribaculaceae; genus Lepagella. The sequence continues at coordinate 940 of CAZUNU010000063.1, forward strand.
TCAGGCCGCCGTTGCTGTCGGGATTGAAACGCACTCCCTTCAGTGAACCGGGGCCGGTAGTCTCCGCACCATCTATCTCGCCACACTTCGCCACCACACGGCATCCCTCCCGGAGCGCCTCCACATGATACTTGTCAAACACGCGTGCTCCCGAATGTACGAAAGCCTCGATATCGTCCGAGGGGTATTCAGCTGCCATCTGTCCATGGTCGGAATACTTCGCGCGCTCACCAATATACCAGTTTATGGCTTCGAGAGTGGCGCCACGTTGCCATAGCCACCAGAGATATACGCCGGGCTGACGGCGGTCGCTTCGTGCGAGGGTAGCCTCGCGGGCCTCATAGAGCTGACGTGCAAATTCCTCAGGATCAGCAATCGGTTGGGAATACTGGTCGATGTCATACCAGCTTATGAAGAGCGAGCGGAACTGACTCTCCCCCGTCTTCGTGGCCTCATATTCACGATGAAAATAGTTGCCTGTGCCGTTGGCTGTGGATTCGAACACAATCATTGTCATCGGCTTGAGGAGCACGCCCGAACATGCCGCCCGGATGATATCCTCGGGAGTGCGTAGACGCGTAGAGCGCCATATGCCCACTTCCGAGCAATGCACGAGGTTATAGTCGCCACCACGACATGAATTAGGCCGCTCCGCAGAACCCAATTTCACCTTGCAGTTGCGGTGATTGACCCTGAATGCACCACGCGACCCTCCGGCACTTTCCATCCTGCGGCCTTCCGGCACAGGTTCATCTTCTTCGGCGAGAAGCCACGCGGGATAATTGTCGAGCATACGGTCAAACATATCCTTGATCTCATCCGTGCCGAGTCCCTGATGCGCTATTATAAGGGAATTGAGACCTGTGGCATGCACCATCTGCAGCCATGCCATGTAAAGCTGCACGCAAGTGGAGCCTCCCCATTGCCGGGCTTTCAGCAGCACGAGGCGTATTGGTTTATCATCCAAGCGCATCTCCTCCAAAGTGGCTACGAGGCGGCGTTGCGGACGGTTGAGGATAAAGAGCCTGTCGGGACCTCCCCCTTTAGGCTTTATGTACACGCAGAAAGCGCACCAGAAAGGGAAATCGTGGCGTATGCGGCAGCGCACGAAGCGAGTGGCCACGAGTCGGCGCAACTCCGGCGATGGTTGGCTCCCGAGCACATCGCGAATGTAGGCATCTACAGCTCCGCTCATTTCAAGACTCCTTATAAAAGGATCGGCAAGCATCCGCCGAGGTATGTGGAGAATCGGAGCGATAAGAACGGCTTCCCCCTCCCTCGGTTCATATGATTCGAATAGCAGTGAGGTAAGGGCTTCGGGGAGTCCCTTCACTTTATATTCCACGCGCCCGGCATCCGCACTGTCGCCCGTAAGCGGATCATAAGGGGTTTGGATAATGGCCTTCCTCCGCTCATTTTCACGTAGTATCTCCTCTATGGCCTTGGTCTTTTCAGATTCAGGGTCTCTCATCGTGCGCTCCTTTCCAGACGCCGACGTCTGCTTTCGCTGTAAATCACTCCCTTTGCTCTCTGCCACGACATGTAGCTGCGCGGAGCCGGCTGGTTGATCACCTCAATCACAGCCTCAGTCATCCCCATGAATGGTCGTGATTCCATAAGTGCCTTCACGCGGGCATATATCTCGCGATACATCTCCCTTTTCTCCTCAAACATGGTCTGGAGAATCGCTTCGCTCGCCTCCGGACTTGCCAAGTCAGCTTTGAGCATACGCGCGATCACTACGGCGGCTCTCTGCTCGCTCACCCAGAAACGGGGCGCCGGAGCCTGTGCCGCTCCTTTTATAGCGGAGTCTATGGAGATTTGGGATTGAGCCACGAGATTTTTGCGAAAATTGGCCACAAGGGCAGCGTTACGCTCCGATGTGAAATCGGAGACTGAATTCTTTTTCTTCATATTTCATAATTTTGTTTTTGTTGGGCGCAAAGTTATTAAAAAAGTTTTAGAATAACAATAGCAATGTTAAATTTAACTCTAATTTTGCAGTGTGAAAATTAAACATCACTAAAATATTTCTTAACATTTTAACCTTGTTAATTTTATGAGACAAGAAAAGAAAACGATTCTTGAGTTGCTCAAGACACTCTTCCGGAAGAGTTCGCCGGAAGAAACCGAAATGCCCGTAACCCCTTCTGAGGCTACCGTTGAAAACCTGGTAAACCGTGTGATGGGCGATGAAGCGGAGAAGCCCTCCCCCGCAGCCACAACCGATTCGGATAAGATTTCGGAGAAAGGCGAGGAGGAGGCTCCTGAAAAAGAAGAGACGGTAAAAGATGAGAAGAAGAAGGAAAGCTGTCCTTACGCCACGCGACGTGCTATCGTGGAATCGATTGAGGAGATACGCCGCTTCGCAGAGGAGCACAAACTGGCGGCCACGGTGCTCCGTTCGCTCCTCTCACTGCTCGGAGAGATCGCACTCGGGGCATTGAAGGGAAAGGTCAGCCGCCAGATCCTGGAGGTGTTGCTCAGAGCCATCAACTACGAATTTGCAGTGGAGGAGGCTTTCCGCAAAGGCCATGACAACGGACGCAACGAACTTATAGAGGAGCGTTATCCCGCTGCCGACGACGGGCTGCCCCACATCAACGGCACCATCCACCGGGCAGACGGCACAAGCATCTTCGACGTTGCAGCCGAAGCAAGAAACTAACCCATAACCCATAAACCATAACCCATAACCCATAAACCCTATATGGAAGCAACAGTTAACAATGTAGCAAATGCCACCGGCGGCATTGATGCCGGAAATTTCATCGAATCGGATATCGATGCGCAGCTCTTCAGATTCAACAACGAAGACACCCCGCTCATGAACCTCATGCTTCGCGCCAAGCGCGTGAAGGTAAACAGTCCGGAAGTGGATCACTATATGATCGACGAACCCAATGCGCACGTCACCACCACCGGCAGCTGCGGAGGTATGGACACTCCTGCCGTAACCCTGCCCCTCTCCAATTACGACAAGATGGCCGTGCGGCCGTATCTCACTCTTCTTGTGCAGGGAGTGGACGGATTTGACGATAAAGGCAACCGTACTCCCGGTCGTAACCTGATGCTATTTGTGACCGGACGAGACATGAACTCCGGCAATCCCGTAGCAACCGCCGTAAACGGCAGGCGCACAAATATGGCCGATGAAACCACCACTGTGCCCCTCATCCCCAAGGGTACCCGACTGCTCATCCTGGCCAATTCCCTCTATGAGACTCAGAAGGAGGTGGAGCCGGATCTGATCATCCCGCAACCCACACGCATCTATCTTCAGAAGCGAGGCATGAATCAGGTGGTGAGCGACTACTTTGATAGTCAGAAGAAGCGCATACCCTTCACAAAATCCATCATTGCCGAGCAGGCCATAGCAAACTTCAAGGTGAGAGGCAACCGCACGCTCTGGGCCGGTCGCGGAAGTAAGTTCAAGGTTTCGGCCGACAAGATGGGCCTTCAGAACGTCTACACCACCGAGGGGGTGCGCTGGCAGATAAAGCGTGAGATGCAGGCTCCGGGCACATGGACTGTAAACCAGATGATTGCCCTGGCCAAGATGTTCTTTACAGGGGAAGACGTGCCGCGCAGCGCCATACTTCTGGCCGGAAAGAATCTGCTTGAGGCAATACAGCACATCGACTACTCCAAGCATCCGGAGATTCAAATCACCACGAAACAGAACTCGGTAGGCTGGACGGTTACAAATTTCCATACGGTATTCGGCGACATAGAGATAAAGCGTGAGCCAACGCTCGACAGCCTCGGCTGGAGCAATTCAGGTGCGCTGTTAGGCGAAAACCGTCTTGTGCATTACGTCTATTCTTCAGAGCATACCTTCTCCGACCGTGTTGACGGCCAGGAAGCCATGCGTACGGGCGTGCTCATCTGGGATGCGCTGGCGCTCAAAGGCACGTGCCATATCTGGATTGACGGAGAGGGCGTGGAGGATCCCTCGGCTGCCGCAGGACGCTGGCAGATGTGGGAGAGCCCTGAGGCTCCAGACGATGACCTGCTTTACGATGGCGCCCGGTTCTATCTCATAACCGACTGCCCCGGTATCTCGCCTATAGCCAAGAGTGGCCAGATGTGGGAGGCGGTATTATCCGACACGGGAGTGACTTGGCGCCCCGCAAAAGGCGAACTCTCCGTCCAAGCCCCTCAGCCATAACCCTTCCCCAAACCCTAAACCCTCAACCATAAACTATAAACCCTCAACCATAAACCAAAAACCACAATCATGCTCAACACCTATATCACCCCCGGACTACTTGACTTCAAGCT
>CAZUNU010000063.1:5323-15244 GCA_964622105.1 uncultured Sangeribacter sp.
AAACCACAATCATGCTCAACACCTATATCACCCCCGGACTACTTGACTTCAAGCTTGTGATCCGCATAGGACAGGCGTGGCTGGCAGTGGACTTCAAAGGTGGGCGCGCCTCCGGTTACGGAGATTATTGCGCCACCTTCTCCACGGCCGATCCCTCCCTGCAACTTCTCATAGAGAGTTCGCCCGAATTCCAGAACGGCCGCATACTCCTTCAACCCTAAACCCTCAACTATAAACTATAAACCCTAAACCAAGTATGTGGAAAGCCCTTCCTCCCGCTACCCTTGTGGCCGATTCTGAAGGTCGCGTAATGCTCACTCTTCCCGACGATTTCCATACACTGCTGAGCGTAAGGCTCAGCAGTTGGGAACGTCCCGTAAGACAAGTGCTTATGCCCGACCATTGGCTCCGCCGGCTTCAGGCGCCCCGCTGGGATCCGCTGCGAGGCTCTCCCGAGCGACCCCTCGCTTTCTTCACCGCCGACAATGAGGGGCGCCCGGCATTGGAACTCTTCAGTTCTCCTGCCGACGCCCCTGTCGAAATGGTGGAATTCATTTATTTAGCTCTTCCCGCCGCTACCGGTTTCCCGTATGAAGCCGACGACGGCTGATGCCCTAAGGCTGACAGCATCACCTGGCGCTCACCTCATATGGCAGTCACTTCACATGGTGCTCATCTCATCCGGTGCTCATCTCATCCGGTGCTCACCTCATATAGCAGTCACTTCACATGGTGCTCATAGGCTGGTATAGGCAGACTATGCGGTAAATGGCATGTATGCTGTCGGTAGGGATCTTGAAAGGCGGATACTCCGGATTATAACTGATGGCCTCGATAGACTCATCTCCGTCGGCCGACGGTTTCAACACCTTTACGTATGCGCCGTTGGCAGTATCGACCACCATGGGATTCCCCCAGGGTATGAATGCACGCTCATTAATCTTTGCGAGCACCGCAATCACGCCGTGGTGTATTATCGGCTCCATGCTGTCGCCTGTGACAGTTATGGCGAAATCAACCCCTTTCATCTTGATAGGCAAGGGAATACAATCCCATGGGTTTACGCTCTCCGAATATGCCTGCAGAGATCCGGCATAAGCCGCCACAGGAAGCAGAGGCACATAATCTTCCCTATCCGCCTCCCGGTCTTTCTCATTTTTCCTCTTTTCCGGCGTGAGTAGCATCTCCCCCTCGCCGTAGAGGAGCCAATCGCGGTTAAGATCCGGGAAAAGCTCCGTCATTTTGGTGACGCGTGCTTCCGGAAGCGATTTACGCATAGTGCTAACGTATGCTTCCGACACTCCCATTAGCCTTGCGAAGCCGGCCTTGCTGACTCCCTTGGCTTTCAGAAACTGCAGAAGCCTCTCTTTTACAGTTGTCTCCATCTTATCTTTCATTTTATCTTAGTGTGCGGCGGCTCCGTGAATTTCCTGATCCGGGCATACCCTCCTATATTTCTGAGCATACCCTCCTATATCAAGGCATCCCCTTCTATAGAGGAGCAAGTGCAGGAATCAGGAGACGGAAACCGACTCGTTATGCAAAGTTAAACAAAAACTTTAACAAAATCAAATTATAGATTAACAAATCTTTAATTTTTAACAATATTGAAAAATATTAGCGACTATAACAATGAAAAAGTTAACATTCTCCATACTCCGTAGCAGTCTTTTCTCAGAAGTGGGGAGGCTTACGGCTTATCTTGGCGTGAAGCAGGCGCCGGCAGATGACCATGGCGGCCATTTCGACCGTATAGCCGTGATCGACGGCGACAATCCCTTACTCGGCCGCTTTGCTACGGATGCACTTTCCGAATTGGCCGACAATCTTAAAGGTATTGTTGGCGCAGTCGATGCTGCTTCCGACACGCTTTCGGTGACCCTCAACCTGAGCGACAATTACGACGATTCACTCACCACATCGGTATCGGGCAGCTTTGAGGCATACATGGCAGCGGCAGTCACTGCACGTTGGCTGCGACTAGTAGATCCCTCGCGCCGGGCTGAATGGCAGGAAGAGGCAAAGCGCCTACTCACCGGCATCACCGCCTCGCTCTATCATCGCAATCCCCCGCGCCGCCACACATAAGGTTTGAATTTTGACACAGCCTCCCGGAATAAACATACTGCCTCACTTATAAACCTTCGTAAATATAAACTTTCACAAATATAAACTTTCACAAATATGATATCTGTTACAATCAACCTCAATCTCTCCGAGATAATCTACGACATACAGAACAAGACCTATCTCACCGGGAAGAGCCGCAACGACGGCACCAATCATGCACACGTAGCCGCAATGCAGGCCAATGACGACGACGAGAACGTCAACCAGATCCTGCGCAGCGTGTCGATGGCATACTCCAACCTGAAAAACCGCCTCGGCGAATACCTCGATCTGACCGTACACTCCGCCTCCAACACCCTGATTCGCCCCGAGACGCGCCTCGACCTTGCCCTCACGATGCCCTCCAATTACAATCTCTCCACGGTAGACACGATCGCCGCGGCCGCACATCAATACATCGTGTCGGTAGCCATCAAAGACTGGTTCACCATCACCCACAAGACCGATGCCACCGAATACGCCGCCCTGGCAGAAGCGAGTCTATCGGTCATATCCGAGGCCGTCAACAAGCGCTCCCGTCCCCAGCGCCCCACCCCCGAGACCTAACCCTGCATCACAATCAATAGTATCAAATCAATAGCCTCAAATTAGCAGTATCAAATAAATAGGATCGTAAGCCTCCGGCTTGCGCCACCTCCCCGAACTTGCGCCCACCTCCTCCCAAAACTAACCCTCAAAACCACCCCAATAAAGATATGAAACCCATTCCCCCTCTCTACAACCGCCAGTCGGTACTCCAAGACGTCTCCAACCTCGCCTACATAATAGCCGATGTCCGCGAAGAGCACTACCCTGCCCACACCCTCCATCAGACCTTCGACGTCTGTGCGCCCGGCAACATCGACCGGGCACACAGAACCCTCGACCTCGGCATAGCTGAAGTCGAATCGTTGCTAACCACCTCGCGATATCCCGCTGCCTACAGACTCGCTTCCCTCCAAAGTGCTCCTTCCCATTTTGTGAGCCTCGCTTCCCTCCAAAGTGCTCCTTCCCATTTTGTGAGCCTCGCCTCCCCTCGATTTGAAGAGTCGCAATGGCAGCTTATCCGCAACCTCACTCACGAATACTTGGTAGCGAAAGTTTTGGCAGACTGGCTCGAAGTGGCCTTTCCCCCGTTAGGCACCCTGCAAGCCAATGGCTCGACCCGCCTCAGCTCACGCACCGCTGCAAACAATCGCACTGCTACAAACACTCGCACCGCTGCAAACACTCGCACCGCCGCCGACGACGTAGTGACGCTCTGGAAAGAGAAAAGCTCTACCGCCTGGAAGAGCCTCCTCTCCGCCATCCGCACCACCCCGACGTCCTTCTCCCGCCCCCTCCCCCCAATCTAACCCGTTTGAATTGAATTCCAAAGGGGAGCTGAGAAAGGTAATCATGCGGCAATCGCCAACATAGGTTATTGCTACGAAAACGGAATCGGAGTGGAAGCTGACAAACAAAAAGCCATTGAATGGTATGAGAAAGCAATAAAGTATGGAGATAATTACTACGCGCAAGAGAGACTTAAAAATCTAAAATAGAATCGCGCTGAAGAACCCAAATACTTGTAACTCTCAATTAAGCATAAGGCGTAACAGGACAATCCTGTTACGCCTTATGCTTAATTGAGCCGGCATAGGCATAATTTTTCTTGTGGAACTCCAGGGCGCTATTGGTGATAACAACAAAACGACCATTAATAGCCATCATAATCATAAAATAAGCATTTGCTGCATTGAAAGACCAGCATTTAATGCATCGAAAAATCAGCATTTGCTACATTGAAAAATCAGCATTTGCTACATTGAAAAATCAGCATTTGATACATCGAAAGATCAGCATTTGATACATTATTTTAGACAACATAGTGATTTACAATGGGATATAAATTTATATAGAGTCAGCAAAAAAATCCTTAATTTTGGGGGGCATCCGGGATAACTTTTACAGGCCGGAAAAATCCATATTATCGATGCTTGATTTTTGCTCATTTGTGATTTTATCCGATTTTGGTGGTGTGGAAGCTCACTTCTTGAGACGCGACTGGAGGTATGCAACGACGGAGGCGGGATCGGTGCAGCCGAGTAGATACTGGCGGCCGTTTTTGAGGCGCACGAGGAAACAGTCGGACGCTTTGCCGTAGTAGGCAAAATACTTCCCTAACAAGGGCTCTTTCATCCAACCCCAATAGCCGAACCATCCGCCGGCTCCTACTATACGGGTTTCAGCCATGGTAGGCGCCATGAGCGTCACGGATGCAATCTCCGACAGGGGTATGCGCTTTGACTTGATATAGCGACGCACCCTCAAGGCATCGTCGTCAACGCTTATGAATACGGGTGCGTAGAAGAGAATGAGGGCGCACGTAATCACAATCAGCGCTATTAACACATACGTCATCGGTGGGAAGCCGTCGTTTATCATTTTCCAGATAAGTCCACCGAAAACCATGCAATAACAGCACGAAATAATGATTGAATAAGTGCTCAGTTTCACATTACGTTTCATAATCCGCTATATTTAGTCATCACAAATTTAGCTAAATTTGCTTAATCCTGCAAAATATCCTGATAGAGATCTTGACCCATCCTCATCTAAGTTTTTCCAAAAAGAACCACGTCACCTGCAGATAAGTCTGAAAGAACCGATTCATACTTATTGAAAATATATTTGTAAAATAATTTGGTTTATAAAATAAATATAATTTACTTTGCAAAGTAAAACCTAATAATATCCTTCAGAATGTGGTGAGGCTCTGTTTTACTGACAGGATCATCCGGGAAGATATAACAGTGTCTTCCGGGAGGATATAGAAGGCATAGATGATATAGGTAAGTTATCGATTTAAGTAAATTCATGGTGAACTCCGACTTAATAAGAATCTGTAATCTAATGGTTGTGCTCCTGTTTTCCTACGGGAGTATATGCCATGCGCAAACAGAAGCCGGAGATTCAATATCACCGACAACTACCTTGGAGACTATAGAAGTTACTGCGCCTGAACAGCTCAGAACCGCTGACCGTATGATCTTCTATCCGGCTGAAAAGTTGAAAACGACAATGCCGAACACAATCCAACTTCTGGCCGGAGTACAGATACCCGATCTTATTGTTGACCCGGCAAACGGAAACATATCTGTCTTTGGAGGTGGCACTCTGGCAATCAGAATTAACGGTCGACCGACAACGAATACCGATCTTCTTGCAATTGCTGCAAAAGATGTGATCAAGATAGAATACATTTCAAATCCCGGTGGGCAATACGGTAAGGCCGACAGAGTGCTTGAATTTACTGTAAAACGCCGTAATCAAGGGTATGGCGGCATGTTTAATCTGCTCCAATCTCCTAACCGTGGTTGGGGTGATTACACTGCCTCAGTGAAATACGTGGCCGGACGCAGTGAATGGAGTGCCGACTACCATTCCAATCCTATGTGGGATATGGACTGCTACAGAAATAATCATGAGAGGTTTGTTTTGCCCATAATTGGTAACGTATCGCGTACGGAGAAAGGTGTCAAGACTCCAAACCGCATGGTCACTCATCGTGGTGCCCTACAGTATTCCTACGCCAAAGGATCGGCATTCCTATTTAATGTTCAGGCACGCATCATTCGCCAGAATGACAGATACGCATCTCTTGGAATCATCACAACCCGACTTAATAACGAGTCAACGGAATGTCGGGAACAAGAGGTTGCACCATTCACATCATGGCAAGGGAGCATTGACATTTATCTGCACTGGAAAATCAACAGAAAGCATAAGCTTTATTTTAATGTGGTGCCGGGTTTTGTGAAATCTCAAAGTGAACGTCGCTATTCCTCGGGTGACTTAAATTTGTCAACAAGTATTTCCGGCAAAGGATTCGGAGGTTTATCTGAATTAGTGTGGGAAGGAAGAATCGGCAAAGGCTTGCTCACTACCGGGATACGCCTGGACTTACAGAGCAACCGATCTCTCTATCACCATGCCAATCACATCGTAAGGAACATTGGTCTGGAAGGACATCTCTTTGTAGACTGGAGACAGACAGTGCGCGAATTTACGTATGCCGTCGGAATGGATGGCCAAGTCTATTGGCTGACGCAACCCGTGTCGAAAGATTTCCGGAATCTTACACCCGGAATCTCACTCAGCTATAGACCCGCGAATTGGTGGGAGATAAACATCGCAGCCAAAGGCACGGTAGTAATTCCCACAATCAATCAATTGAACCCTGTCACACAGCAGATCGACATTTACCAGTATTCCATAGGCTCGTTATCCCTTACTACGTTCAGGCAATATAAATCGGAACTGAATCTTGATTTCAAAGTGTTGAAAAATACCTCGTTGCGCCTGACTGCGGCAAACACACATGCGCGTAGACCGATAATGAGCGCAAAGACATACGAAGATAATGCCATAATACGGTCTTTCTACAATTCGGGATTTCATGACGATTATATACTGAAAACCCAGATAAGGACTCCACTTCCGGTTAAGTCACTGACGCTCAGCCTTGAGGCCGGATGGCACAAAACGATAAACAAGGGATTGAATTACCGTCACTCCTATTCCCAGGCTTTTGTCAATGCCCAGATCATGTATATTTCGGGGCCATGGTGGATAATGGTGAAATACAATACAGCCTACAATGAGTTGTGGGGGGAAATGATAAGTAGCACCAACAACAACCTTTTGAATCTCGGCGCAGGCTATCGTTATAAGGGAGCTACCTTCATGGCCGGCATCGTCAACCCAATAGGTAATGTCAGACTGAAAAGCCGTGATCTCTCCTCAATAGCGGGATATGACAGAACCTATTATGTAGCATCCACCAATTGTCTTGCATGGATAGGGCTCACTCTGAATATATACAAGGGTAGCCACAGAAGCTCATCCATCAGGAAACTTGATAATTCAAAGACATACGAAACCATCAAAAATATCAACAAATGAAAAGAACACTCTTTAGCCTTATGGCATTTCTGGCCATCACATCAATCCACGCCTCCGACTCCAACAAAAGTCACAGCATCAGTTTCAGTGACCTTCCATATGAGGAGGGAACGCTCTTCGTGGAAGTCAACTGCGGCGACAAGTCTCTTCTCAGAACTTTCGTGGAGGTAGATAAAAATGAAGTCGTAATGCCGGTAGACCTATCGGACTACGTCGGTTGCGAATTGACGGTCAGAGCCTTTCAAGACCTCAATGGCAACCATACCCTTGACTTCGACTCCTACGGCCGGCCTCAGGAACCTTGCCTGCAGACCAAAGCGAAAGTAGACAAGGATGCCAATATGCTTCGCTTCAAGCTGATTCAATATTGAAGCCGGCTTAAGGATTACAAATAAGCGGGCGAAAGTTGTTTATTTTATTAACTTATTTGTAATTTTGCAATTATAAAAAGATATATCCAAAGAGATTAACGATGTATCCAAAAGAGAGCCTCGACATAATCGCCAGAATGATGAACGACACTCGTCTTAATGTGATGAGGGGAGCGCGTGTGCCCCTGTTGGTATGGGGGTGGGTGTCATTTACCGTCTCCCTTGCCATTTACATAGGATATATTGTAGCCGACTCCCCGTATTGGAACTTCGGGTGGTTTCTGATTCCGGTGATAGGGGTGCCCCTGCTTCAGGCGGTCAGACCGTCTGACACTGGTGTACAGACGTCTATATCGCGATCTTTGGGAAACATATGGAAAATGCTGACAGTGCTTATTGTCGCCTTCTCCGTCTCCTCATTTATCGTAAGAATCAATGTGTTGCCTCTGGTGCTTCTTATTCTGGCAATAGGGTCGTTCATAACAGGTGAGCTTATCCACTATCCATTCTTGAAATACAGTTCTGTGTCCGGCTTTGTTTTAGCCGCAACCTTGTGGTGGATCACAGGGTTGGCTCAGATCCCCATATTCAGCATCGCCATGATGGTGATGATGATACTTCCGGCCTACAGGATTGATCAAACTTTGCGAACCGAGAAAAAATGAAAGAGCTTAACCCACTGATACATTCCCAACTTCGTCTCTCGATCCTTTCCATCCTGATGAGCATGGAGGAGGCCGATTTCATGTATCTTAAGAAACAGACAGAGGCCACAATGGGCAACCTCAGCGTGCAGATCACCAAACTTGAGGAAGCCGGCTACATCTCCGTTGAGAAGACATTCCGTCAGAAGCGACCATGCACTATCTGCCGCATGACTGAATCCGGCAAGGAAGCTTTTTTGGAATATGTGAGTGTGCTCAAAGATTACGTCGCCCCTTACATCGACACCTCCACGCCGGGCGGTTGCGGGCTCACGCCGGGCGCCTCCGCACCCAATCCCCTCCCCGACATCCTCACTTGCTGATGGCTTCCTTCCCGTCAAATTCGAGTGTGTCAAAATAGCTAATAAGATAAAATGTAGGGACATCGCTTTGCGATGTAGCTTTGAATATCAGCACGCTATTTAAACATGCCAAAGGCATGTCCCTACATTTTTGAATTTTGCCACACCCTCTATCTTATTTTTTATGGATGGCTATAACTTTAATACTTCAGGGTGTCGGAGAGGAGGGGGAGGAGGATGTTTTCGAAGTTGGCGCGCGAGATGATGCGGTAGTGGAAATTGACGGAATCATTGTACCGCTGGCTGTGATGCGCTATGTAGTTGCCTTCCGCAAACTGGCGCGCCAATTCCTCACGGTCTTTAGCCTCGTCGTGGAAATGAAGTCCCTTTTGGGTTATCACCTTGTCAATCAGGCTCCATTTCTCCATCCATGTCTCTCCCGAGGGAGGCACAATCCCTTGCACACTCTCCACGAAAGTCTTGAAAAACAAATCGTAGGGAATGACGCCGTCTTTTATCAGCGACAGATTGACACGATAGAAATTTCCCTGATAGCCTGTCTTCTCATAGAGCGGCCCGTCAAATGAAGTAGCCTCACTCATCTCCTGACGCAGATACCGTCCGGAAGCAGCCGTATCGGCCAGGATATGACCCGGACCAAAGAAATCCTGCATAAAGTTCTTGTAGACATCCCGATATTGCGACACCGGGTAATGCTCCATCTGGTAATCCAGAGCCATGGCTATGGAGTCTTCAGTCGAAGCAATAGCACCCTCCACACCGGAATCGGCTTCACTGCCCGAATCGGCTTTACGCGATCCGCACGAAGTGATCACTATGAGAACTATCGCAATTGATAAAAAGAATTTCAGTTTCATATAATTGTTTTATGTAGAGAGGGGTTTCTTATAATTAATGATGAATGGTCTGGTATAAAAATACCTTTTGAGTAATTCCGAAGAATGTTTTAAAGATACTGATCCCATATGAGGCCGGATAGAGGAAACCTTAAGTCCGGGCAGAGGAAACCCTGAATCGGGGCCGAGCAACCCAGGCGATTATCAGTAGATCCCCCTTTGACAAAAGGCGGCGTAAATTTACTAAATAATTATCAACTATCCATCACACACATGCAATTCAAATGTGTATCCATTAAACTGATCCAATTCACAACAGGACATTTTAATCTTTATTAACATTCTGCTCGCTCTTGATTAATTAACAATGCTTTCTTTCCAGATGTTATGTTATTAAGACTTCCTTTGAAAAACTGAAAACGAGAGTTGTCAAAATACCGTCACCCCCAATCAGGTATCGGTATGCCTCAACAAGACGGCACGGAAGCTCCGGAAGTGTGTCCCGTATGCTTCTACCCACAGGGCTTCTTCGAAATCAAACCGGATAATTATTGATCCGTCCCCCTACTGAGCATATAGTTGCTCACAGACAAAAACATTACGGCAATGCGCCCGATGACCATGGTCATCG
>CAZUNU010000064.1:0-15143 GCA_964622105.1 uncultured Sangeribacter sp.
CCGTATGATTGAAGATCTCATAACGGTAGTTGAGCTGCGTGGGGTCGAGTTCGCGGCGACCGGTGATGGGGTTGGTACGGTAGACGCTCTCTATAGCCCTCTGCTCGTCTTCATTGGGATTGCGCCAGGGAATAGCCTTGTTCCAGTTGAGATAGGGAGTTATGGGGTTGCCTTCCTTGTCTTCCTCAATCTTGAATGCCTCGTTGCCTCCGAAGGCCGGGTCGGCGAGACGCTCGCGGATGATTGAGTCTCGCACCCAGAATACGAATTGCTTGTATTTGGAGTTGGTGATTTCTGTCTCGTCCATCCAGAAGGCATCGACCGACACACCGCGTGGATTGGCCTTTATGCCCCACACGGAGTCGTCTTGCGCAGGCCCCATAGCCACGGAGCCACGGTCGACGAGCACCATTCCGTAGGGAGTGGGTTCAGCCCAGGAATATCCTCCCACACCGGTGACTTCGCCACCGGCCGAGCTTCCTTTCCCGGCGAAGCAGGAGGAGAGCGCCACGACAAGAACCGGGGCGGCCATCAACGGCGCCCGGCATCGGAGCGCGGCGGCAAGACCGGGAATATATTTTGAAATTGCTGTCATCATCATCTTCATTAATGCTACATTATCCTTATGGAACGGTGTCTGTTTTTGTTTTTACCCGAGAGATCGAGCTTGAGCCTGTAGCCGGCCACAATCTCATGGCTGCCCGAAGAGGCTCTGGAGATGGCGGAGAGAGGATAGTCGAAAGCATATCCAAGAAAGAAGTTCTTATATTCTCCCCCGATCATTATGCAGAGGGCGTCTTTCCATCTGTAACCGAGCCCTGCACTGATAAAATTGTTATACTTTGCCGTGAGTGAGATTTCTGCCGAGAATGCCTTGAAATCAGACGCGGCGAGCAGGGAGGGCTGCAATTGAAATAACGTGTTTTCAAGTGCGATATTGCCGCCGGCGTCAAAATAAAGGGTACGCGGCAGAGTAGTCTCATAGCGTTGCGATTCATTCGATTCCGAGCCTTCGCGGCTGAGAGTGATCTTGGGCGACGTGAGATGGGCCACTGACACTCCGGCATGGAAATACTTATGGGTGTAGTTCACGCCTAAAGAGAAATCCACGGCGTTGCCGGAGAGATCCTGCGTGGGTATCGAAGGGTCGGCCGGCTGGTGGTAATCATCATCGCCCGGAATATATACGTCGGAACCCCGGAAACGCGAATTGTAATAACCTATCTGGATTCCGGCCGCGAGCACTCCCTTTAGCATCTTGAACCGGTAGCTCCCTTGGGCCGACACGAGCAGGTTGGAGAAAAGACCGAGGCTCTCCTGGGAGAACGTAACTCCGGCTCCTATCCTTTTCTTGCCGATTGCGAAGGGCATGTCGGCTGCACCTACGAAGCTTTTGGGTGCATTGGTTATGCCCACCCATTGCAACCTCACTCCTCCGGCTATGCGCAGGAAGTCGATGTCGCCCGTCCGGGCGGGATTGTAGAGGGTGGGGAGGGCGTGATGCTGCGTGAAGATCATGTCGGTCTGGGCGTAAGCCGGAGAGGCAGCCATGATGGCCATGACAGCCGCCGCGACCATCATGGCCGCGTTGCGCAGATGTAGGCAGTGACTATGTTTTACGATCTTCATGTTGCAGATATACTCGTGGCTCTGTTCAGATATGCTCCTGTGTCGGTTGGAGCTGTCCGGAGGCCTTTTATTCGAAATAGAAAGTGAGAACCACCATGTTTGATTTCACCTTTGAGAGAGACTGGGTCATCTTGAATGTCTCGGGATCATCAGTCAGGTCGGGACGGTCGTGCTTGAGAATGTCGGTCATGCCGAAGCAGAATTTTATTTCCGGATTCAGCTTGAAGAAGGGGAGGTAGAAATCTACGCCGAGGCCGGCACACAGATAGAAGTCGGTGGTGTTGAACATTAGGGCCTCCGAACGCTTCTTGCTGACGTCGAACGTGGCCATGGCGCCGAGAGTGACGTATGGGCGGGCGTTTCGCTGACGGTCACCCGAGATCTTGAGGTCGAGGGGTGTCACCACATAGGCGCTCTTCACGTCCTGATGCTGCTTCTTGTCGCCGTTGTAGTCGATCATCTCCACGTTCTTGCTCCCGAAATACATTCCCGGAGAGAATCTGAGGTTAAGATATTTATGGAGACGGAGGTCGGCCAATACGTTCACACAGAAACCGGGCGAGAAGTCGGGCACCTCCGCCACCCATCGTTCCCCTTCAGGAGTGACGAAGCCGTTGTGGGTGAAGGAGAGGTCTTGCACGTGTGCTCCCACGGAGAAGCCGAGATGCCATCGCTTGAGGTCGGCATAGGGGCGGTTCTGCAGTTTGTCGCCGGGCTTGGCGGCAACACTGAAAGCCCCTGCGAGCAGCATCACTGCCGTCAGGAGCCATCTCATAGGTCGGTTGAGAAGAGTATATGATGGAAAAGAGTTCATACGTAACTATAACGCAAGCCTGCGGAACATTATTGCAGAATAAAAATTTGTGAAATCCGGGTGTAATCCCTAACTTTGTAGACAAAGTATGCGGTGCGCAGCCTGCCAAGGCTCACTCCGCTATAAAACAGATGAAAAATGGACTGGCAGCGACTCATAAGCGACAAGCGGCTCGGAATGGAGGAATTTCATGATTCCCGGGTGCAGATAAGAAGCGATTTCCAGCGCGACTACGACCGGCTGATATTCTCTTCTCCCTTCCGCCGTCTGCAGAACAAGACGCAGGTATTCCCTCTGCCTGGAAGTATCTTTGTCCACAACCGGCTGACCCATAGTCTTGAAGTGTCGTCGGTGGGGCGTTCCATGTCGCGTGAGGCTTGGCTTAGAATGTCGGAACAGGATAACTCAGGCGATGTGCGCCGTGCTTTGGAGCAGATGCCCGACATTGTGGCAACGGCTTGTCTGAGCCATGACTTGGGTAATCCTCCTTTCGGCCATTCCGGTGAGCGCACGATTTCCACATGGTTCACGGAGGGCGCCGGACAGGCGCTCCGCGACCATCTCACGCCGCAGCAATGGACCGATTTCGCCTCGTTTGAGGGTAACGCCAATTCATTCCGTCTGCTTACCCATCAGTTTTCCGGACGGCGCAAGGGTGGTTTCGCCATGACCTACAGCACTCTGGCTTCGATTGTGAAATATCCCTGGACATCTCTTGCCGCAGGCGATAAGGGTAAGTTCGGCTTCTTCGCCTCAGAGGAGGAGAGTTACCGACGTGTGGCGACCGAATTAGGCATACCGGAACTCTCTCCGGGTGTATTTGCCCGTCATCCTTTTGTCTATCTGATGGAGGCAGCTGATGACATCTGCTACCAGATAATGGACATAGAAGATGCCCACCGGCTTCATATCCTCTCTACCGGGGAGGTGAAGGAGCTCTTCCTCGGATTCTTTGAAGAGGAAGCCCGCGGAAAGATGGTGAGAGCCATGAGTCATCTCGACGACCCTAACGAGCAGGTGGGTTATCTGCGTTCCGGTGTGATAGGTGCTATGGTGGGGGATTGCGCGGCCGTTTTCGCTTCAAACACCGATCGCCTTCTATCCGGAGAGAGAATGGATCCGCTTATCAGGCTAATGGACCCACGGCTGAGCGAGGCTTACCGGCGTTGCGCCCATACTGCCGTCACCAAGATTTACAGCGCCCCGGATGTGGTGGATGTGGATCTCGCCGGCAACCGAATCCTGACGTATCTGATGGATGTGCTCATGGAGGCTGTGCTTCATCCTGAACGTCATTCCTCCAAATTGCTCCTGATGCACATGCCGCGTCAATATGAGGTGAAAGCTGAAGGTCTGTATGAGAGGGTGCAGAGTGTGCTCGATCATGTCTCAGGGATGACCGACGTCTATGCGCTCGATCTCTTCCGCAAGCTCAACGGCCATTCCCTTCCGGCAGTGTGAAGCCCTGGAATCACTATTTGAAACCAATTGATTATGAAGATTAAGATAGCTTTTATATTCACGCTGTTGCTCATGACCATCACGGCCATGGCACGCGATTATAAACCTTCCGACATTCCGAATCCCAATAAAGCTGACAGGAGGGTCTATGTGGCGGATCCGGAAAACAAACTGAGTCCGTCGGCCAAAGCACGTGTGAACCAGGTGCTGGACGATCTGCGCCGGTCGACTACCGGCGAGGTGGCCGTAGCCGTAGTGCCCTCTATCGGCGATTACGATATAGCGGATTACGGAGAGAAACTATTCGAGAGCTGGGGACTCGGCAAGGCAGACAAAGACAACGGAGTGCTTATTCTCATTGCACTCGAGCAGCGCAAGGCACGTATCCAGACCGGCTATGGAGTAGAGGGCGTGTTGCCCGATATCTCTGCCAAGAAGATAATCGACCGTTCCATAATACCCAATATGCGCGAGGGGGATCTTGATGCTGCTGTAGTGGCTGCGGTGAACGACGTCTCTACCGTGCTGACAGATCCGGTAGCGGCTGAGGAGCTGCGCAGCTCGCATAAGGATGCCTGGGATGAGGAAGAGGCCGGCGTGACCCGTGAAGACATCGGCACATTCGTGACCTGGATAGTAGGCATTCTCTTACTTTTCTCCATAGGAATGTTGCTCTACGATTTGATGAATTCGCGCGGAAAAGACCGCTATCGTAAGGCACTCATATGGCATAATCACCGCACGGCCTACTGGATACTGGCTGTGGCAACTCTCGGCCTCGGATTGATTCCGGCGGCTCTGGCGGAATGGTTCCGCTGGCGGGCACGAAACAAACCGATGAAATGCGCTACATGTGGCGCGAAGATGCGTAAGCTGAATGAGGAGGAGGACAATGCCCTTCTATCCCCTTCGCAGGATTTTGAGGAGCGTCTGAATACGGTGGACTATGATGTGTGGGTTTGTCCGGACTGCGGTTCTGTAGAGCGTTATCCCTTCCGTACCAAGCAGATGAAATATACGGAGTGTCCGAATTGCCACACTGTGGCCATGTGTGAGGTGCGCGACCATACCCTCGTGCCTGCTACAGTGCATAGCCAGGGCACGGGTGAGAAGATTTATGAATGTCAGTTCTGCCATCATCAGAACCGCAGGCGCTATGTGATACCGAAAAAGCCTGATCCGGCGGCAGCCGCTGTGGCAGCCGGAGCAATACTCGGTTCGTCAGGACGACGTGGAGGCGGAGGCTTCGGCGGCGGTGGTTTTGGCGGAGGCTTCGGTGGCGGTCATACAGGAGGCGGAGGCGCATCAGGCGGGTGGTAAGATCTCCGGCTTTATGCAGGTATCCGGCAAATGGTGATTATTTTGTCTTTCTGAGCCGTAGGGTGGAGGAGTGGTAAGGAAACTGGAGTGTGATGGTGCCTCCATAGCCGCTCTGAGCCGTAATGGATTCAGATAGAGGCTCACCTTCAGCGTCATACCATGTTAAATCGTATATGTCGTCAAAAGAGGTGGGCGTCAATATCCCTTTCAGCATACCGTATTTCCAGCGGTTACCATTTATCTTGGCTCCGCTAAGGTAGATAATATCATAGCGGTCGTGATTCTTCACGATCGCTAACTTGTATTTACCCCCTAACTTCAGTAAGGATTCATCGAGAGTTCGGTCGAATATTTCGTAATATCCCTCGATTGGGTCGGTAGATACGGTGAAATCCGGCATCCCGTCCGAATCCTTGAGACAGGTGTCCATGTCCGTGGGTGTAAACGTGGAACTCAAGGGCATAGACGTAGGATTCAGGGGCATAAGCGAGATATCTGAAACGAGAATCTCGCCGCCCGGAGAGGATGCGAAACCGAATGAAGATATATCGGAGACAGATGAGGAGACTACAGCTATTTCGGTGGGCTCGGAAGCCCCGGCAATAATGCGTAATCGTCCATCGCTGAGCTCGATCGTCCATAGGGTTTCCCCGGTGAAAGGAAGCGTCTTTTCCCTGACAGCATGACGCGACAGCATGGTTGAATCAGCTGTGATGGTCAGCAGTGTGCCTGATTTATCTTCTTCAAGGTCATTGTCCGGCACATCGTTTTTGGCTACCGTGAGCCAGCAAGCACGCCCCTCATTATCACTTATGAATATGGCCCAAGGTGGATTCTTCCGGGTATGCTCTTCCCCGTCGTGGGTAGTGTATCTGTAGCTTTTACGAGGTGTGGAGTGTCGGTTATCGGTCCGGAATCTAAGCCGTGCTGCCGGGTAGCGGGCATTGAGGGCGATAGAATCCATGAGCGGCTGATCAGAAGCGTTGGAAAGGAGGATACCCTCGGGAGTGATATGCGTAAACGGGCGATAGCCTCGTCCCTTGTTCCAATGTAGTGGCTCCAGAGGGGGCGTGGCGCAGGATATGGAAGGCAGCAGAAGCGCCGTCAGGAATATGGCCAAGAGCGTCAGCTTTGAGGAAGCTGACGCGAGAAAAAGCTTTATGGATAGGAAGAAGGCGAGAGGGCGTTTCATGGCAATCATGCAGTCATGCTCGTTATTCCTGTCACGATGCCCACGATGGCGAAAATCAGAATGATGACGCCGATGGTGCGGTTGATCATCATCAAGGAGTGAAGACTGAAATGCGCACGAACCTTGTCGACTACATACGTAACAACCCACCACCAGGCGAGCGCACCGGCAAGGATTCCCACGAAACCTATGATATAGTGGTAGAAACGGATGTCGGGAATCAGGAAGTTAAACCGGGCGAACAAACCGATTATAAGGAAGAGGATCAGGGGGTTTGAAACGGTGAAGAGGAATCCCCCGAGTATGTTTTTCTTTGGGGAACACGTATTGAGTTCCGGATGCACCACTGCCGCTGTAGGCTTCTTGCGCAGCAGATAGATGCCGAAGGCTATGAGCACGGCGCTGCCGATGAGCTGGATCACGTTCTGGTTGCGTTCGATGAATTCCTCGATAAACGAAAGACCGAATCCGGTGAGCAGACAGTAGAAAAGATCGGAAATGGCAGCACCCACACCGGTGTAGAGACCCGTGCGGCGTCCCTTGTCGAGAGTTCGTTGTATGCACAGAATCCCCACCGGACCCATAGGGGCCGAGATGAGGACACCGATGGCGAAGCCACGCCATATCATATAGAAAAGACTTTCGATCAAGTCCATGTCGCGGTTTGCAAAGAAATCAATTGGTTATAACGTATCCGCCGAGCGAAGTCGGCAGACACTGGTATCTGCGCAGGCCGTATTTATGCTTGCCGGTGGCGGCGGGGCCTGAAAGGGGAGCACCACCTTGCATGGTGACATCATATCTTGAGCCGCACACGGGACATACTGCTTCGTATAGATCCCCCTGTATCTCCACTCTCACATCGGGCTTACATTCTACAGGACAAGCCAGATCGTAGGCCAAGGCTACGTCGGTGGAGGCGGTGAAAGGATCCATGCCGTTTATCAGCAACACGCCTCCGAAGCCCGTAGCGCTCTGCATGTTGTAGGGGAAGCCTGTAGGAAGCCGAAGCCCCTGAGCCAGCACGAAACGCCTGCTGCTGCCGAAGCCGGCCACTCCGTAGGTGTTCCATAGAGCGGCGTCGCCTACGTTGATGCTCACAGCAAGATTGGGGATGCGTTCGTCGTCAACCGTCTCGCATCCCGTGAGGCAGAATACCGTGAGGCAGATAAATAAGAGTGTTATGCCCGTGAGGCAGCCGTGCCTGATGTGGCGCGAAAACCTCATGAGAAAGGTATGGCTTTCAGCACCTGGCCGAACTGGTCGGCCATCTTCTGGATGTGGCCGCCTACCATCGGCGCGAGCATAGGCGGCAACTTGATGTCGATAGCTACCTGTGCGTCGCAGGCGTTCTCGGAGACGGGTGTGATATCCATAGCCAACGACATGGCCACGGGAGACCCCTCGGCATCAAGGCGGATATAGGAGGGCTCCCGGCGCTCGGTGACGCGGAAGGTGAGGTTGCCTACCGGCCCTGCGGGAACGGAGATGGTCTCCGGAGTGATCTGTATGCTGTCAAACATCTCCCGCTTGTCGTCGGGCACCTGATCTACAGGCACTTTCTC
Organism: uncultured Sangeribacter sp.; assembly: GCA_964622105.1. Taxonomy (GTDB): domain Bacteria; phylum Bacteroidota; class Bacteroidia; order Bacteroidales; family Muribaculaceae; genus Lepagella. The sequence goes on from CAZUNU010000064.1 coordinate 7,982, forward strand.
CAGTAGGCCGCGGAGATTCTCAAGATTTGAGAGCTTATTGAACACACTCTCGGCCGAAGCCGCGAGTTCTACTTTATCGCTTTTATATACAGCCATAGTTTCTTTAAATTTTTGGTTGGGGGATCCAGTCAGCCGGATCTTCGCGCCATTCTCTGAGAGCTTCGGCTTCCGACTCACTGATATAATTCGTTTTCTCCGCCACCTCTATCATCGTGGAGTAGTCGCAGAGGGAGATGAGGTTGACGTTGGCGTCGCGGAATCTCTTGACTGCCATTGGGAACTGATAATTGAATAGGCAGGTCATGCCGATCACTTCGCATCCATAGGTGCGGATCACGTCAACAGCTTTCAGAGAGCTGCCGCCTGTAGACACGAGGTCTTCGAGCACTACCACTTTCGTGCCGGGCTTGAGGTTGCCTTCGATAAGGTTTTCCAGGCCGTGATCTTTCGGTGTGGAGCGGACATAGACGTATGGTATGCCTAAGATGTCGGCCACGATGGCTCCGAAAGCTATAGCTCCGGTGGCTACTCCTGCCAGTGCCTCGATTTCAGGAAAGTTCTCCAGAATCACGCGGGCGAACTCCACCTTTACATAGTTGCGGATATCGGGATAAGAGAGGATGCGGCGATTATCGTTGTAGATAGGCGAGTTCCAGCCCGACCCCCAGATGAACGGATTCTGGGGCTGCAACTTTATCGCGCTGATTTGCAAAAGTTTCTCGGCGAGAATTCTTTCCGGTTTTTTCATAATAAGTAAGAGTTGATAAGTAAGTTCCGATAATTAGTTTAAACTAATTGTTGATGCTTACTTAATGAGTTAAACTTCACATGCAGGAGAGAATCGGCGTGAGATCCGCATCGGGAGGATTGAACTCCCGGGAAAAAACACGAAAATGCCGCCTGACCTGTCAATTTCTTCCTTGGTCAGGAGGGTATAAGTCTTTGCAGACTCGCTCCAAAATGCAAAATTACATTTATCTCCAAACATATACAAATGAAGATGTCAAAAACTTTCCGACAGAATTACATTTTTTTCGGTGATTCGTCCGTAATTGGTCGGCCTTTACCCGTGTTTGTCAATGTTTTTCCACCCGAAAGCCCTGATATCTTACATATCTACAACAAATAACCCCCACCCTTGGTTTGTCGCCCAGTCGGCCATGGTTTATCGCCCCTCCGCCGTTGGTTTGTCGCCCCGCCGCCCGTAGGGGTGTAATACATTGCGCCCACCGCGTCCGGAGCGTCGCGGCCAGGTGCCATTTTTCAGAATGTGACCGCGAGCGTGAGAATAGTCAGCGCCGAAGGTCGGACTTTGTGTATGGCTTCCGCGCACGAGATGATGGTGGACCCGGTGGTACACACGTCATCAAGAAGCAACACATGGCGCCCTTCCACAATTTCAGGGTCATCCACTGAGAAAAGGCCGGAGGTGTTGGCAAGACGTTCTTCGCGCGAGAGGGCTGTCTGCGTTTTGTGGGAGCGCGTGGCCTTGAGTGTCAAGGATACGGGTATCCCCGTGGCCTTGCTGAGTCCCTCGGCTATGTGGTGCGTCTGATTGTATCCCCGGCGCAACTGCTTCCATCTGTGTATCGGCACAGGCACTATCACCTCAGCATCAGCAAAGAAACCGGTGGGAAAGAGCTCTTCGCCCACAGTCTCGCCGAGCATATTGCCGATCGAAGGGAAGCGGCGGTATTTCATGTCTTGTATGAGGGTAGAGAGCGGGCCCTCGCGGTTGTAGAGGAAATGGCCTGTAGCTCTCTCAAACGGGAAAATTCCGGCGAATCGCTCCTCCATGGGGTTCAGTTTCCGTCGGTGGAATCCTGAGCGCGGCAGCTGTGCCATGCAATGCGTGCAGGCGAATCGCTCGTGAGGGGCGAGCGGAGTGTCGCATACGTGGCAGGTGCGAGGGAAAAGTATGTCGAGAAGGCTTCGCACGGGGTCAGGTATTCTGGATAAGATAGTTTACGGCCTTGGTGGCGAGGTCGGTCTCAAAGCCGCGTGAGAGGAGATGTCGGAATAGCTTCATTCGCTCCTCACGTGCATTCTCCCCCTTGAGATCGAGGGTGCGGGCTTTGGCTGAGGCCGTGCGTTTGAGTGCGTCAAGATAGTCGGCTTTTTCGATGGCGTCGAGTCCTTGCTGTATATCGCCGGGTGAGAGTCGTTTCGCGGCCAGGGCAAGGCGTATCTTATACTTGCCCCAGCAGGAAAACCGGCATTTGTCGCGTGCGAAACTTCGGGCAAACCGGGCGTTGTCGATGAATTTCTCATCGATAAGTTGCATGATGATCTGCTGCACCTCCGATGAGGACAGTCCGAGTCGGTATAGTTTCTGGCGGATGTCTGCCTCGCATTGCTCGGAGCGTGCGCAGAGGTCGGCCATGCGTATTTTCGCTGCTTCAGGGGTCATGATTCTAATCGTGTGGTAGTCAGGATAAAGCGGGGATAGGGTTATTGAAGGGCGGCGCGGATGAAGCGCTCTTTGCCGTAGGAGTCGCGGATAATGTCGATGGTCTTGTAACCGCTTTTGCGGAGCATATCGGCAAGCTCAGCAGCGTGACGTGGGTTGATCTCGAAATATAGCCGTCCGTCGGGAGCCAGCAGTTCTCGGCTCACGTAGGCTATCCTTATATAAAACCGCAACGGATCGGCATCAGGCACGAACAGGGCGTTGTGGGGCTCGTAATCGAGAACGTTCGGCTCCATCGTCGCCTTCTCCGACTCATCTATATAAGGAGGGTTGCTTACGATTATATTAAACTTCTCCCCGGCGCCTCCGGATTCTCTTCCACCGATACCCCCGGCTCCGGAAGCACCCCCTCCGGTTGCCGGCCAGGTGAATATATCGGCGCAGATGAATGTGGCTTTCACCTTCAGGCTCTCGGCATTGCCTCGGGCCACTTTCAGCGCGGCTTCAGATATGTCCAGCGCGGTGATCTTCGGGAAACGCAGGCTTCTGCCCAGCGCCACGGCGATGCAGCCGCTTCCGGTGGCGATGTCGAGCACTCTCAGGTCTGCGCGCTCTCCGGCGTCATCGGTAATAATGTCTACCAACTCGGCTGTCTCCGGCCGCGGGATGAGCACGTCGGGCGTCACGTGCAGCTCGAGTCCGTGAAAACGCGCCTCACCGGTGATGTATTGAATGGGTTCGTGTTTGAGCAGGCGCTCTAAGATTTTGTCGATCTCCGAGCGGATGAAGGGAGAGAGCGGCTCCGGCTCATGTATGAGCATGTCGGTGAGGTTCCATCCCTTCAGGTGATGGAAAATTATACGTATTATAGCCTCCGTCTCGCGGTCGCCGTAGATGGGCCGCAAGGCTTTGCGCAGTTTTGTCAGTTCAGAACGCATCGTAAGTCAGGGTAAAATAACAATATCATTCGATAGATGCCTTGTCATTCGCAAAAGGTTAAGCTACGGGTCTCGGCAGGGGAGAGTAGAAGCGGGATGTTCATGCCGTTTGCTTGCACCGTCACCAATGTCTCCCGCTTTCCTATGGGGAATATGGCGACGGAGGCCGGCGTGTCGGGCGCTTTCACCGTCAGCTTCGTCACCTTGCCGCCATTCCATTCGGCGTCCACCTCATAGCCGCCTCGTGCCTTCAGACCCTTGAAACTCCCGTCGTGCCATTCCTCCGGAAGTGCCGGAAGCAAGGTGATCACCCACGCTCCGGCAGCGTCATCGGCATTCGAGCCCTCGCTGAAGCCTGTTGCCGACGACTGAAGCAGCATCTCCGCCACTCCGGCCGTACCGCCGAAATTGCCGTCGATCTGGAATGGGGTATGTGCGTCGAGCAGATTGGGATATGTGCCGCCGCCTCTGCGACGGTCGGAGCCCTTGTAGTCATCCGGTGTCACAAGTTTCAGCAGACGTCGATACATGGAATAGGCTTTCGGAGCGTCTTTGAGCCGCGCGAGCAGATTCACGCGCCAGCCGGTGCTCCAGCCTGTAGTGTTCTCGCCCTTTATCTCCAACGTACGCGCCGCGGCTTTCGCGAGTTCGGGCGTGGCCTCGGGCGATAGATGTGAGCCGGGATAGAGTCCGTATAAGTGCGACTGATGGCGATGCTGCGGGTCAACCTCCGTGTAATCTTCCATCCATTCCTGCAGCTGCCCCTTCGCTCCAATCTTATAAGGAGCGAGCCGGCTGAGCACCTCATCAATCTCCATAACGGTCAGCCCGGACCCCCCTTCAAGCGCCCCTTGAGGACCCGCGCCCCCGTCAAGCGCCTCCAAGGTAAGAATGGCATCGCGCGTATCGCTCAGGCATTGACGGATCATGGCCAGGTCAGCGAATCCACCCTTGCTCGTGGCGGCCGGTTTGCCGTCGGGCCCCACAAACTGGTTCTCAGGCGAAGTCGCCGGCGAAGTGATAAGATGCCCGTTGCCTTCGTCGATCAGCCAGTCAATGCAGAACTGTGCCGCCCCGATCATCACCGGCAGATACTCGCGAAGGAAGTCGGCATCTTGCGTGAAGAGGTAATGTTGCCATATGTGCGACACGAGCCACGCGCCACCCATGTTCCAGTTGGCCCACATCGGATCGTCGCTCCCGAAACCCACGGGGCACGTCATTCCCCAGATGTCGGTGTTATGTGCCAGACACCATCCGCGGTCGATGTTATAGTATTCCTTTGCCGTCACAGCCCCCGCCTCGGGAAGCGATGCGATAAAACCGAGAAGCGGCATATGCAGCTCGCTGAGGTTGGTGGTCTCCGCCGGCCAATAGTTCTCCTCCACATTGATGTTGGCCGTATAGTTGGCTCGCCAGGGAGCATACAGCTTCTCGTTCCAGAGCCCTTGCAGGTTAGCCGGCACGTTCGGCGTGCGCGAGCAGCCCGTCAGTAGGTATCGCCCGAAGAGGAAGTAAAGCTCCTCAAGGTCGGGGTCGGAAGCGTGGTTGTCGTAATAGTTCATCAGCCGCTTGTCAAGAGGGAGCGCGGCTATGGACGGGTCAGTCTTACCGAAATCTACCGACACCCGCGAGAAAAGCGGCTGATAGTCGGCAAGATGAGCGCTCAGCAGCTGACGCAGCGACTGCTTGGTGGCTCTGTCGGCTATGCGGTCGGCCTCGCGTTTCTCATCTATGCCCGAGAGCTGCGGAAGAGTATGAGCGTCGGCGAAGTTTGTGGCCGTATTGATGAGTATGTTCACGTCATAAGCGTCGGCTACGGTGAGAGTGCCGTCTGGTGAGGGAGTAACCGTGCCTTTCGGGGTAGCCACCGACACATTTGTGCGGAAATGCACGCCGCGCTCCGGATCGAAACGCAATTCCTCGCGGAAACCTCCCTTGCCGTCGGCCACTCGCTCAAACCCATAAGGAGCGTAACCGTCGGCTGAGATGCGTGCGCCCGAGGCCGTGGCTGCAAACGGTAGCTGTGAGTCGAAGCGCAGTGTGAAGGTGAGGGGATGCGTGGCCGAGATGTTTACCACGATCACGCTGTCAGGAGCCGAAGCGAAAGCGGTGGTGGTGATGCGGTTTTGACCCTTCGTATAGTTGGCCGAGGCTATGGCCGTGGTCAGGTCGAGCGTGCGCGAATAGTCGGCAGCTTCCTGCTTGTCGGCAAAATCTATGAAGAGGTTGCCCAGAGGCATGTAATACTGGCTGTTGGTACCCTGCATGAGCTTCTGTGTCTCCTCCGCATGGCGGATGTCGCCACGGTCGAGAGCCTCGCGTATCTCCTGCAGATGGCGGTGGGCACCCGGATTGTATGGCGTGGTGTAAGGTTCGCCGCTCCATAGGGTGATGTCGTTGAGGGAGATGCGCTCCGAAGTGGGATTGCCGTAAAGTATGGCTCCCTGCCTGCCGTTGCCGATCACAAACGTCTCCTCGAAGTAATCGGCCGGGCGATCGAAGAAGAGCGTGGTCTGCGCTTTGGCTGAGTGTAAACTTAGGAGAAGTAGCGTTATAAGCAGTATTTTTTTCATGGTCATCAGGGGTCGAAAGTAAAAGGAAGATCTTCGGATGGTGCGGTTGGCGCCGGTGTCGCCGTGGTGTCGGGCAGCGAGAGCGGCGCGATGTCAGGGAGGCGCCCCGGCATATGCTTCAGCGTGGCGTTCGGCGAGAGGAGGCGGTAGAGCTTTTCGTAGTCGTCAGGCAGCAACTCGTTGCGTATTAGCATGGTAAGCGCCACAAGTATCTCCCGCTCCTCGTCTGAGATTTCGCGAGTCCTTTCCGTCAGGAGCGCCAGCACAGAGTCGGCATTCCATTTCCGGAGCTCCAAAGGCTCCGGCATGAAGTCGAGGGTAGGCATGTTGTCAGGGATCTTGCGTTTGCGCATGGATGGCTCGATTTGAAAAGTTAACACAATGCAAAGTTAACATAAAAACGGATAAAATCGAATAAAACCGATTAATTTGCAAGCAAATTTATAGTATCCTATAGATATGGCATCGATCAAAGTTAAATTCCGGCCTTCGTCCGTGGAGGGTCGCGAGGGCATCATATATTATCAGATCATTCATGAACGAAAAACGCGCCAGCTTCCGGCAGGCTACCGGCTCTATGCCTGGGAATGGGATGTGAGGCGCGCGTCGGTGGTGGTGCCTAAGGAGGGGGCGCGCGTAGGCCACGTGCTCAACGTGAACGAGCTCATAAAATGCGACTTGCTGAGACTTAAAAGAATAGTCAGGCTTTTTGAAGATCACGGACGCTGCTTCACCGTGGCGGAGGTGGTGGAGGAATATCTGCGCTACATCCGGGAGTGCTCCCTCTTCAATTACATGACGATGCAGATAGGGCGCCTGAAGAAGAACGGCCGCCACCGCATGGCCGAAATCTACAGCACCACCCTCAACAGCTTCCGTCGCTTCCGCGGTGGCGAGGATATTATGCTCGACTGCATCACCTCCGACATCATGGAGGATTACGAGGCCTGGAATATTCGCAGCTGCTCCAATGCTCCCAACACCATCTCCTTCTATCTCCGCAACCTGAGAGCCGTCTACCGCCGCGCCGTGGAAGATGAACTCATAACCGACCGTTACCCTTTCCGCCGCGTCTACACCGGCATAGAGAAGACTGTGAAGCGCGCCCTGCCTCTCCCTCTGATGCGCAAGATCATGAAGCTCGACCTCTCGATGGATCGTGAGATGGATTACGCCCGCGATATGTTTATGCTCAGCTTCATGCTCCGCGGCATGAGCATAGTCGACATGGCCTTTCT
>CAZUNU010000065.1:0-15070 GCA_964622105.1 uncultured Sangeribacter sp.
CTGTGAACGGAGGATTGCCGTCATACATTTCAGAGAGAGAACCGATGCAGCCTTCCGTCATTTCGTCTTCGTAGCCTATGAGCATTCTTTCGATGAAGCCGAGACCGCTGAGACCGAACACCTTGAAATAGGCATCGGCATAGAAACCGAACAGCCAGGGACGTGCCGGACCCTGATGCACGGTATATTCACGCTGGATGGGATCACCCACATAGGTCGGACGGTAAGCGTAGCTCTTCGGGCTGAGCGAACGGAGTCCTTTTGGTGTGAGGAGCTCACGGGTGACGAGATCGAGCACCTTGCGACGCTGGCGACGGTCGAGCGGCGAATAGTCGAGGCCGATAGCGATGGCCATGTTCGGACGTACCTCAAGATCGGTGTAGGAACCGTTCACGTAGTCATAGAGATAACCGTAGTCGTTGAGGAACGTGTCGAGGAACGACTGCTTCACCGTGTCGGCAAGGGCGTTGATATCGTCGAGGTAATCCTCCATTCCGGGTTCGCCGTCGTAAAGCGAGTTCGCAAACTTGAGCGCGTTATACCAAAGAGCATTAAACTCAAGGATGTAGCCTGTGCGCGGGATGATGGGATGGCCGTTGATGGAAGCCGACATCCAGGTTACGGGTGATTCTGAACCGTTGCTTGAGAGCAGTCCGTTGGGATTGAAGTAGAGGTTCTTGATCTTTCCGTTGCGGATATCCTCGATTATGTGACGCACCACTTCTCCGTACTTCTCACGGCACTCGCGGGTGGTGGTGGCACGGCGATATTGCTGCAGCGCCCATACGGTCCAAAGAGGAATATCGGGAAGATCGATCTCGCCGATAGTCTTGTCTTTCTCCCCATCCTTTACCCAGCGATGGAGTGCTTTCAGGAATGTATCCATTATCTTCTCATAGTCTTCCTTATGGTCGATTGCCAAGGTGCAACCGGGGAGCGCCATGAGCTCGTCGCGTGCGCGGACATTATACCATGGATAACCGGCCATGATATACATTCCGTATTTATTTTTCAGATAAAACTGTTTAGCTGAGTTTTTCAGGCAGTTGTAGAACGAAGTGCGGCAAGTGCGGCTTTCGAGCTCCTTCTCATAAGTGGCGAGGAAGTCGGCAGGATCAGCTTCGGTAGTGGAAGCTGAGAATATGATGCTTTCGCCCTTCTTGATCGGCAGCTGGAAATATCCCGGCACCCAGAGATCTTCCTTGTAGGGTATGCCGCGGTCTTTGTCTTTGTAGTATTCCACGCCCTTGTACCAGTGGCCGTCGCCTACCCATTCCGGCTGTTTGGAGAACTGCATGTAGAGGTTGGGATAGCCATCGTAGAGACATGTGGAGATGCCGTTTTTCACCGGCTCGGTGGCGGTGTTGATCACGCCGTTCTCCATGCAGAGGTCGTTGGCATTACGGAATGCGAGGAACGGACGGAACTGCAGGGTGGTGTCGGAGTGAGCGTCGACAAGCGTGTACTTGATGAGGATACGGTTTTCATGGGAAATGAAGACTTTCTCTTTAGTCAGTATCACGCCGCCTACACGATATGTGACGGTAGGCACGGATTCGCAATCAAACTGGCGGATATATTTGTGGCCGTTGGGACTGAATATGCCGTCGCCATACTGATGGAGTCCAAGATTGAAAGGAGCTCCATGCTGTATTACAGTTTCGTCGAGCGATGAAAGAAGCACATGTGCCTTGTCGTCCATCTCCGGAATGGGGATGACAAGCAGACCATGCTGCTTACGGGTGTTGCACCCTACGATCGTGGTGCAATGATATGCACCTGACTTATTGGTGCGGAGCATCTCTTTCGGAAGGCTCTGCTCCAGATTGATCATCAGGTTTTTGTCAAATTTCAGATAACTCATGTTGATATCCGGGTTTTATATGGTAATATTTCTTCAGTCGAGATTCTTAGGAAGGCTATGCGTCGGAGCTACGTAAACCTTTCGGAATGGTAAAAGATATGTTTTAATTTCACAAAGATACGGTTTTAAGCGGTAATCTGCAAACGTTTTAATAAAAAAAACAATAAAATGTCTTTTTTTTGAAAAAGATGTTATTTAACACATTTATAGAATATTAAAATTGTTGCAGTGCCTATCTGAAATGTTGCATCCGTTATGCTTCCACCCATTTGGGGTTAGTCTTCTACCGACTCGGGCACTTCGATCTCACTCGTCTTCAAAAAACCGGTTTCACCTTCCTCCATCGATTTCTCTTTGTCATCGTCGATGGGAAGCACGATTTCTCCGATTTTCTGGTTGTCAAGACAATCATAGCTTTCTTTTAGCCATTGATCGATCTTGTCAAGTGTAGCGCGGTAGACAATCGAGAAACGGGGGATGAAGTTGGAATCTCCAACGTTGTCGAGCCGGCTGAGAAGCTCTCCTACTGAAAGGTTGCCTGTCTCCATAGCCGGAGCTACTCCCACTTTCTCGTCAGGAAGGATTACGAAGTTGATGATCCTGGCCTTATAAAGCTGATCACACAGATGGCTTACCACCCGGATTGGAATATCGTAATAGAAGCTCAGCTGCCCACGTGTGAAGGGAGTCTTGTTTTCTTTGAATCTGGCTACGATGGCGGCAGTGAGAATGATTGTCACTTTTCTTTCGTAGTTTTCCGACATGGTAGTGGCATCGCCGATAAAATTAAAAGCGAATACGTTTTGTAAGGAATATGTAAGCACGCAGCCTAAGAGAAGGATGAGCCAGGAGAGCTGAAGCCATATCAGAAGAAGGGGGAGGAAGGCGAACGATCCGTAGATTGCATTATACTTAGATACGTAAATCTGTCCGTTGACGAAGAGCAACTGCAGTATCTGGAACACAATGGCACAAATGGCTCCTGATATGGCTGCATATTTGAACTTCACCTTGGTATTTGGTATCAGGCAAAAGGAGAGTGAGAAAGCGAGCCATGAGAGTAACACCGGCGAGGTCTCAAGAGCCACATTGACGAAGGGGGTCAGGAAGGCGAAGTGCATATTGTCTTGAATCGTGGCCGACATGAATATGGATACACCTGAGGAACATATCATAAGTATCGGCACCATGAGACAGATGGCGATGTAGTCGGTCACTTTCTGATAAAGCGACCGATCATGTTTGATATCCCAGATCTTGTTGAATGCTGTCTCGATGTATGACAGCAGGGAGATCAGGGTCCAAAGCAAGAAGACTATACCGATGCCTACAAACATTCCCGATGAAGCCTCCTTAAGATAGGAATCTACAAACCTCAGGCCGAACTGTATCACTTGTTTCTGAGCCGGGAAATTATTGTAGAGCTCTTGCTCCAGAAGGCCTTGAAGGCCGAAACCGCGGCCAATAGCGAGCAGAAGTGCGAATGCCGGAACAATGGCGAGCACCGTTGAATAGGTCAGCGACATGGAACGCGACTGAAGATCACGATCAAGAAAGGACCTGATCGAGAGATTAGCCACCTTCAGCCATCTCACCTTATTTGAATCACTAGTCTCTTTCCATATTCCTGTCCAGAAATAATTGGCGAAATTACTCGCCTTGTCGAAAAGACGTGTGAAAAACGAAGGCTTCTTTGGCTTGGCTTCCTTGTTATCGGAAGAAGAAGATGTTTTGTTATCTGAGGAAGAGGCTGCCTTGTTATCTGAGGAGGAAGGTTTTTTGTTATCGGAGGAAGAGGTAGGGGTGTTTTCGGGTTTCTGCATAGGGTTTAAGTCCGTTTTTTTCGGCTCCTATATAAAAAAGTGCAGAATGGGCAATATTGTTCATTTGAAGCAGATCTGAATGTGATTAAGGGATATCAGGAAGTGGCCAGTCGAGACATTGAAACCGTAAATAAAAGGAGCAGGCCATCAACTGTAGAATCTACACTTGATGGCCTGCATCGTTAAAAGGCAGAAAGGATATAAGCCGGGTTATGTACCATCTGAAAATCTGGATGGCGTCTGTCATTTATCTACGCTCCACAGTTGCCTGCGTGCTTAAGCAGCCTACCCCCCGGCAATGGACGAGCAGCCCTTGACTGCCGGTATATTTGGCCTTGCAACACATGGGATGTGCGGCCTCCTGTGTCGCCACAGGAGCCGGTGGGCTCTTACCCCACCTTTTCACCCTTACCGGAGATGATTGAAGTCACTCTGGCGGTTATTCTCTGTCACTTATCCCCGACGTCGCCGCCGGCTTCCCGTTAGGAAACATGCCGCTCTCTGTTGCCCGGACTTTCCTCCTGACTCACTCGAGAGTCAGGCGACAGACCTCATTTCTGCCAGTATCTCTTATCGGTAATTCCTTGGAATGGCTTCAGGAATTCCTTCCCGTATCACCTCTTCTTTTATCTCGGGCAAACCCGATTATAAGGTCGGCTATTCGGCTTTCCGGAAGGAGGGAGGAGTCGAGCGAGAGGTGATAGTTGTCGGCTCTCCCCCAGTTGCCACCTGTATAATAGTTATAGTAATTCTCACGGTTGCGATCATGTTTCTGTGCCTGACTGATGGCTTCCTCGCAACACATTGACTCACCACGGCGCACAATCTTCTCGGCTCTCCATTTCTCAGGGGCATGGAGAAACACGCTCACTAATCCGGGATGGTCGCGCAGGACATAATCGGCCGTTCTGCCTACAATGACACATGAGCCCCGCGAACCGATCTCACGGATTACTTTGCTCTGCTGCTCATACAGCCGCTCGCCACTTATAGAAGTAGTGTGGAAATTGTCGGCTATGCCATACATGCTCTGCATGAGTGTGCGAAAAGCTGAGGGACGTTTCTCGTCGGCAGCGGCGAACACATCGGGTGAGAAACCGAGACTTTTGGCTGCATGGGAGAGGAGCTCCTTGTCGTAGTAAGGTATGCCGAGCTTGTCGGCCACCATGCGGCCTATACGGCGTCCGCCACTGCCGAACTGGCGCCCGATTACTATCACTGTGCCCGGATCCCGAAGCGTCTTCTCTTGTGTTTCCTTTTCCATATGGGAATGTGTGCTCGTTGGTTATGGAAAAAATCTATTTGATTTACCGCAATAAAGGGAAAAAGTGAGTTTTTTCCTCTGCAAAATTAATAAATCACGCGCATAAAGAAAAATTCAAGCTGTCATTTTATCCGATTATGGAAAAAAAAGTTTACTTTTGCGTCTCGAAAACATCAGAACAATGAATCAGATATTGAAACAACTTGAAAACGATCCTGACGGTATGATGACTTACGAGTATATCGCCAATAATTTCGAGAGCTGTGAAGAGCTCATGCCGGAACTGGTGGAGAATCTCGTAAGAGTTGACCTTACCGGACAGTTTCTCGCGAGTAGCGCACGCTATCTCGCAGCTGTAGACCGTGACAAGTTTTCACCCTGGCTTCCCTCCCTGATAGAAGCTGCAATAGCAAAAGACAGAGAACGCCGATATATAGGCTCGCTCCTTGAATCAATCTGGGGAGCCGACTATCGTGAGCGCGCTGAGGAACTCAGAGCGAGCGACGATAATTTCCGGAGAATCTACAAACGGATCTATCCCGGGGAGGCTGCCTCATCTTTACCTCATAATATTTGAAATGAAAAAATTTCTGGTAGCAGCTTGCCTCTTTCTTGCAGGCGCAGCTGGCCTTTATTCAACAATGGATGCTTTGAATCCTAACGACCCCACACCTATGGAAGAGATCAAACCACTCAATCCCGGAGATGCCGTGGTGGAACTGAAGACCACTCTCGGCGATATATACGTTGACCTCTATAACGACACCCCTCTGCACAGGGAGAATTTCCTGAAGCTCGTAGGGGAGGGCTTCTATGATGGAGTGCTCTTTCATCGTGTGATAGATAATTTCATGGTGCAGACCGGCGATCCCGATTCAAAGGAAGCAACCGCAGGCGCTCGCCTTGGCTCCGGAGATCTTGGTTATACAATCGAGGCTGAGATACAATATCCTCATCATTATCATAAATACGGCGCGTTGGCTGCAGCACGCACCGGCGACAACGTGAATCCTGAGAAACGTTCATCAGGTTCGCAGTTCTACATCGTCACAGGCAACAAATACTCCGAACGCCAGATTGAGAACATGGAGGAGAAACGCCTCAATCAGGAGCTTCAGAGCTATTTCCAGAATCTGGCCCTCCAATATCGCGATTCAATCGAGAGCATGCAGAAGGCCGGAAATCAGGAAGGCCTGGAAGCTTTGCGCCAGAAGCTTATCAAGGAAACTGAGGAAAACGTGAAGCCTGCGACTATCCCTGACAACATCAAAGCCGATTATGTAAACATCGGAGGAACTCCTCATCTCGACGGAGGATACACCGTGTTTGGAGAAGTTTTGAAGGGAATGGATGTGGTGGAGAAGATCCAGAAGGTTGAGACCGACGCCTCAGATCGTCCGAAGAAGGATATACGCATCATATCTGCCAAAGTTATCAGTCCGGCCGAAAAATGATCCGGGCTGTCAACGGCTGTATAAACTGAATTTTTACACTCCGGCTCCGAAGAGAGCCATAGATAACCGGGAAGCCCAGTAAAGAGGGGCCGCTCCCGAATTCGCATAATACTAAATAACTACCAAATGAACGAGCTTGACAAGGTATCGCCTGAAAACGGCGATCTCAACCGCGATGAAGTTGTGGCTACTGCCGCGACCGAGACAACAGACGGGGCTGCCCCGGAGGCATTGGCCATTGAAGAGACTGTAGTGGCAGAAACTGCGGAAGCAGGTGAAGAACCCACTGCCAAAAATTATCACGCCATGACCAGAGAGGAGATGATCGACAGCCTCAAGGAGATTCTTTCCTCCGGCAATATGGAGGCTCACAAGGAGGTCGCCGCAATCAAGCAAGCTTACTATTCTCTTGTCAACAAGGAGGCTACTGCCAGACTTGAGGCATATATCGAGGCCGGCAACACGCCTGACACATTCTCATCCGAGCCGGATCCTCTTGAGCCGGTGATCAAGGAGCTTCTCAGTGAATTCCGTGAGAAACGCGCCGCTTATCTTGAGGAGAAAGAGGAGGAGAAACGTAAAAATCTTGAAGAGAAAAACCGTATCATCGACGAGCTCAACAGCATAGTCGAGGATATTGACAATATCAACCTCCATTTCCCAAAATTCCAGGAACTACAGGCCTCTTTCAAGGCTATCGGAGAAGTGCCCGCTACGGCTGACACTGACCTCTGGAAATCATATAATGCTACTGTGGAGCAGTTCTACGATCGCCTGAAAATGAACAAGGAGCTCCGCGATCTCGACTTCAAGAAGAATCTTGAGCTCAAGCAGGCTCTCGTGGAGAAGGCCCGTCAGCTCAATGACGTCACCGACGTGGTCGAGGCTTTCAAGCGCCTTCAGGATCTCCACGACCAGTGGAGAGAGATCGGCCCGGTTGCCAAGGAGCTACGCGACGATATCTGGAACGAATTCAAGGAAGCTTCAACCCTCATCAATAAGCGTCATCAGGATTTCTTCCAGAACCGCAAGAATGAGGAGGCTGAGAACGAGACCACCAAGATAGTGCTCTGTGAGAAGGTTGAGAACATCGACTATGAACCTTTGAAAACTTTTGCCGACTGGGACGCAAAGACCAAGGAGATAATCGAACTTCAGAAGAGATACAAAGAGATTGGATTCGCTCCACGCAAGAGCAATACTCTCCTTTTCGCACGTTTCCGCAAGGCTTGTGATGCATTCTTCACTGCCAAGGCTGAATATTTCAAGAAGACCAAAGATGAGTTCAAGGAGAATCTCGCCAAGAAAGAGGCTCTCTGCGAGAAAGCTGAGGCTCTCCTGCCGCGTGCTGAGGAGAAAAAGGCATTTGAAGAACTTCAGGCTCTTCAGGCTGAATGGCGCACTGTAGGCGTCGTTCGCCGCAAACAGGGCGACGAAGTATGGAAGCGCTTCTGCGACGCAATCGATGCTTTCCAGGCTGTAAGAAGAAAATATCTCGGTGCACAGCGCTCGACAGAGAACGAGAATCTCAAAGCTAAGCAGGCAATCATCGACAAGCTTAAAGAGATTTCAGAAGAGAGCGAACGCAGAGAGGTGATCGGTACAATCCGCGACCTTCAGGACGAGTGGCAGAAAATTGGCCATGTACCTTTCAAGCAGAAAGAGGCTGTCAATAATGCCTACCGTGCCGAGCTCAAGCGCCTTTTCAGTGCTTTCGACATGCGTGAAAACCGCAGCCGTATGCGTCGTTTCGAGGGCGAGGTCAAGAAGATGGAGGGCGACCGCAACAGCATCAGCCGTGAACGCGACCGTCTTCTCCGTGCCATCGAGGGCCGTGAAAACGACATCAAGACCATACAGAACAATCTCGGTTTCTTTACCGTGAAATCTTCGGCCGGCAACAGCATGGTCAAGGAGTTTGAGCGTAAGATCGAGAAAATACGTGAGGAGATTGCAGAAATCCGTGAAAAGATAGCACTCCTCGATGCCCAGACTTCACAAGAGAAATAAAAGAAAGTGGGAGAGAGAGAACTCATTCTTATAAACATCACCGGTCCTGACCAGACAGGCCTTACTACCGCCCTTACCGAGATTCTGGCGCGTCATGACGCCCAGATTCTCGATATCGGTCAGGCTGACATTCATCATACCCTTTCGCTCGGTATTCTTTTCAAGACCGATAGCCGGCGGAGCGGAGAAATTCTCAAAGAACTTCTCTTCAAGACAAGAGAGCTGAAAGTACAGGTGGACTTCTCCATTGTTCCGGAAGATGAATACAACAGCTGGGTAGGACGCCAGGGAAAGAACCGTTACATCATCACGATACTCGGACGCCAGATCACGGCACGGCAGATTTCGGAGACAACCCGTATCATATCGGAGCAAGGCCTAAACATAGATGCCATACAGCGTCTCACGGGTCGTATCCCTCTCAATGAACAGGAAGTGCCGGCAGCGAAGGCCTGCATAGAGTTTTCAGTGAGAGGCACACCACGCGATCTTCTTGCCATGCAAGAGGCTTTCATGGATCTGTCGAAGCGTCTTAAGTTTGATATCTCTCTGCAGGAGGATACCATCTACCGTCGTTCACGTCGTTTGATATGCTTTGATATGGATTCCACCCTGATCCGTACTGAAGTGATCGATGAACTGGCTGACCGTGCCGGTGTAGGCGAAGAGGTCAGAGCCATCACCGAATCAGCAATGCGTGGAGAGATTGATTTTGAGGAGAGCTTCAAGCGTCGCGTGGCGTTGCTGAAAGGTTTGGATGTAAGTGTGATGAAAGAGATCGCCGAAAGCTTACCGATGACTGAGGGCGTCGACCGTCTGATGGAGGTGCTTAAACGTTCCGGTTATAAGACGGCTATTCTCTCCGGAGGATTCACGTATTTCGGCAATTATCTCAAGCAGAAATATAACTTTGACTATGTATATGCCAACGAGCTTGAGGTAGGACCTGACGGCAAGCTTACGGGTCGCTATGTAGGCGATATTGTAGACGGAAAACGAAAGAAGGAGTTGCTTCGTCTGCTCGCCCAGGTTGAGAATATCAACATAGCTCAGACCATAGCTGTAGGCGATGGCGCAAATGACCTCCCGATGCTTTCGGAGGCCGGTTTAGGTATAGCTTTCCATGCGAAGCCAAAAGTGAAAGCGGAGGCAAGCCAGAGCATCTCTACCATCGGAATTGACGGCGTGCTCTACTTCCTCGGTTTCAAAGATTCCTATATCAAAGTTTGATATCAGTCAATACAGATCAAAAATCACAACGGGCTATGTTCAGAGGAACATAGCCCGTTGTGATTTTTGATCTGCTTATCGGAGCAATCGTGGTGCCTGGAAATAGAGACCTAAGTTTATTCCGAAGTTCCAGTTGTGGGCCGGTGAAGAGAGATAATTCACGTAGAGCGAGAGGCTCGCAAACGGGAAATTGTAAACTGCGGCAGCTTCTCCAATAAACTGTGGCTTCTTGAACCATCCGTCGTATACGGTCATTCCCATGCTGCCCTCCTTGACATTTCTTACAGGACAGAAGAAAAAGAAATCACCTCTCAGCTGTGCGTGGCTTATAGGCGTCCAGACTGGCATAGCACCGGCCGCCACATAGTTGTCGCTTCTGAAAGCTACGTTGAAGTAGTTTCTTGTGGAGGGAGTAGGCGCGAAGGCCGCCGCATGTATCATCGTTGCCGTATAGTTCTGATATAGCTTCTGGAGTGTGCCGAGGGCATTTGCCATCGTTCCCAATTTGAAATTCTTGTGCACACTGAAGTAATGGCGCCAGAGTAATTCGGCTGAACCACGCAGATGATGACCCCATTTGTCGTCGGATATAATATTGACCGGATCAACTGAGCGGAAACGGTTGGCCTCCTGGCTTATGAGAACATTGAATTTCCATTCTTTACCCGATGAAGGATACATCTGATCGTTAAGGGTATTGAGTTCGATGCCGGTCTTGAAAGCCGCTATCTTGTAGTGGGCTTTGTCTTTCTTGGTGGTTGAGAAATCCACATCTCTGTAAGGATAGAAATCATCGTTTTCCCATCCGTAGGCGATGTTGGCGAAGCCCTTGGCCTCACGTCCTATGGCGAAGCAGTAATTAAGCCTGAAAAAGGCCTCGAAATCATTTATGAATGATGGGGTGGAGGTCTGATAGAAGAGCAGTTCGGAATCGTAGTATTTCTGACGGCTTACCACCGCCTCCAGTTGCATGTATGAGGGAAGTGATGAACGGAGTCCGAATTTGGCCGAGAGCATTCCGGCATAATACGACTGACCGATCCAACCACTGAGATCGACATCAAGACTGTTGTGGCTGAGAGTATGATAGCCGAAAGAGAGGTAAAGCATGCTGTTGGTGGAAGATGTGATCCAGCCGCCTGCACCAATATTCCATGGATTTTTAACCGATGCTTTCAGAAGAAGCGTATTGTGGCCGTCTTTTCCGAATATGGCCTGGGGTAGCAGATCGGAGAGTTTACCATCGGTCACCACACGATAGTAGGCATTCTGCACGTCTTCCATCGTGATAGGATGGGGATCATGTTTCTGGTCGCCTTCAAAAAGATACTTCATGTAATTGGCTTGGCTTGGTGTGGCACCGGTAACTTTGACCGCATCAAACGTGACAGTAGGAGTGGCCTCAGCAAATTTCTTACGACGCTCTGCCACTACTTCCGGACTCACACTTACAGATATTCTTTTCTTGATTGAGTCAACCATACTTAGGCCTGTCTTATAACCTATTGAATAGATCTGCTCAGCGGCACCGAAATCGAGCACGGCAAAGTTAAGCACCGGCACCTGTATTTTCACACCCTCTTTGGCAGGCAGCGAATAGTCGTTGTTCTGGATTATCATATCCTCCAGCTGACTGTAAAGATCGTTTTTGATTGGCTTGGAATCAGCTGCAGATACAGAAACACCAATTATGAAGTTGGGATGGAAATCGTTGGTCATCACATTCACGGGGAAGTTGTCATAGATGCCGCCATCATAGACGAGCACTCCATCCATCTCAATAGGTTTGAACACGAGCGGGAAACTCATGGAAGCTCTGACCGCATCGCCCAAGGATCCGCTTTTGCAGACGATCTTATGCTTTGCGTAGATGTCGCTGGTGACACATCTGAAAGGCACGAAGAGATTGTTGAAGTTGGCCTTACACTGTTCCGTATAAGGAGCATATAGTTTTAGAAACTCCAGATTCATCGGGATAGGGTTGATGAGCGAGCTCGGGATGATCTGGCTGGCGATATTGTTGGTAGAGTCGCCAAAATTCAAGTTTAGCGATACCCATTTAGGTGTTGGTGCCGGAGTGGTGAAATAGTATTCGAGGTTACGGTCGATAGTGCCTGTGCTCCAATAGCTGAACCCTTTTGAGGTAAAGAGTTCAAGCATTTGCTCAGGAGTCCAGCCGCAACTGTAGAGACTGCCTACAATCGCACCCATTGAGGTGCCGGCTACATAGTCGATAGGAATTCCGTTTTCTTCAAGTGCTTTGATCACACCAACGTGGGCTATACCTTTGGCACCGCCGCCACTGAGCACGAGGCCTATCTTTTCTTCAGCCCTAAGACCTGAGAAAAGACCGGATATAAATAACATTATCAATAAAGCTGTGAGAACAAAGCGGTTGCGATGATGGTGCTGACTGTTCATAGTCCGATTAAGTTTTTAACAATATGGAAGTTGTGTATAGTTTATAGCGGTGGAAATAAAGGAGAGAGCAGTTGCCTGTTATAATTATAATGCCGTCTGTTAATAAAAGTTTAACAGACGGCACCAAATTTTAAAATATCTTTGCATCGCCAAGGATGGTTATGGCTCAAAGACTCCTCTTCTGTATTAGGTAAGCAATATAACCTTGTTGAACCAGGGGGGATACTTATTGGTTCAGCAGAAGATTCTCAAGTCCAGGGGTTGTCCAGATGGTAGAATCAGTGAGGATAAGCAGAGCCTCATAACCACCGGCCTCGATCATCTCTTTTGCGGCATTACTTCCGGAAGCCATGCAAGCCGTAGCGATCGCATCGGCCATCATTGCTGACGGAGCAATGATGGTGGCGCTGACAACGTCAGTATTTACCGGCCGTCCGGTCAGCGGAGAGATTGTGTGGCCGAAAATATTACCGTTGGCTTTGTGGAAATTACGATAATTTCCGGATGTGGCCAGACCCGCTTCCGTAAGTTTGATGATTGCTGATGAATCGTGAATAATTGAATCAGAGACAACGGGACGGTCAACCGACACTTTCCATTGGGTCATAGCGGGGCTCACTCCTGCGGCATTGATTTCACCCCCTATTTCTACCAGAAAATCTGTCACCTCATTGCGACGCAGCATTTCTGCCACGGCATCGCAGGCATATCCCTTGGCTACCGCTGAAAAATTGAATGTTATCTCAGGATTCTGCTTCACCAGCGTGTCGCCATGAAGGGATGTTTTGCGTAGGCCCACATATTCCATAATCTGCTGAATGTCGAGAGTGTCTGAGGTAGGGGTATGACCCGGACCGAATCCCCATGCAGTGATAAGAGGCGACAGGGTCGGGTCAAACATTCCGTCACTTCTCTTGTTGGCATCCAGCGAAGCTTGGAATACTCGTTTGAAGTGTTTGTCAACAAGTGTAGTTTCATTACGGTTGATTCGGCTGACAAGTGAAGTGGAATCGAAAACGTTCAGGCTTTTTCCCACCTCTTCGAGCACTGTAATTATGGAATCCTCCAAAGCCTTGTCGCCTTTGAAGGTGATATGATATGCTGTGTTCCATATCAGTCCTTCCGACCGGTTATACTCGCTCCGTTTGCAAGCGGTGCCAGCCGTTAAGAGCAGGGCTCCTAAAGAAAGCAGGAGCAAATTTTTGATTTTTGAGATCATAAAATGGGTTATTGGATAAAATATCAAGGCAAAGTTAGCAAAAATCAATAAAAATGCGTAAATTTGGAGTCGGATAATCTCATTAAAACTTAGGAAACGGACAATTGTTGGCGTTGTCTATGTAAGACATAATCAGATTTAAAGTAATAGAAAGGACATAGCAATGAACGAATCATTTATATTTCTCGCAGAGGGTTTCGAGGAAATAGAGGCTCTCACCGCAGTAGACGTAATGCGTCGTGGCGGCATGAACGTCAAGACAGTATCAATCACAAGTGCCCTGCAGGTTAAAGGAGCACATGGAGTGATGGTGAACGCTGATCTTCTCTATGACAATACGCTTTTTAACAATGCCAAATGGCTCGTGATACCCGGTGGAATGCCCGGTGCAACCAACCTTTATGAATTCGCGCCACTTCAGGGTCTTCTCCGGCGTCAGGCGGAATCGACAGATGGAAGGATCGCCGCAATCTGTGCCGCACCGGCTGTGGTGCTTGGTCAGCTCGGTCTCCTCAAGGGCCATAAAGCCACCTGCTATCCCGGTTTCGAGGGTATGCTTGAGGGTGCGGATGTGCAGGATGCTCCCGTGGTTGTGGATGGTAAGTTTGTATTAGGCAACGGACCGGCAAACGCATTGATCTGGGCTCTCAATATCGTGAAAGAGGAGAAGGGTCTTGCTGCGGCAGAGGAAGTGGCCGGGGGCATGCTTTTGTATCCGGCTGTGAGCGAAAAGATCTTGAATTATTTCGGATAACTGATGGCCTACTTCACACTTCAGCACGACGGCGAAGGTAAGTATACAGAAAAGATGAGCCGTTTCCTGTCGTTTGCCATAAAGGTAGACGATGCGGAGACGGCTCGCGAGTATATAAAGGAATATCAGAATGAGTATCACGATGCGCGTCACGTCTGCTGGGCCTATATGATTGGTCCGGAGAGGAAGGAGTGGCAGCTAAATGATAACGGCGAACCATCGGGCACTGCGGGAAAGCCGATTCTCGGCCAGATCAATAGTCTGGGACTGACAGACGTTGTGGTTATAGTCGTGAGATATTTCGGAGGTATAAAGCTTGGCACTCCGGGTCTGATAGCCGCTTACCGGGAAGCTGCCCGTCTCGCTCTCGAAGACGGGGGAAGAAAGGAGATGCATGAGATGGCGGAGACAGTCGTGGTGTTCCCTTATGTAGCAGCCGACGGAGTGATGAAGATAGTGAAAAGTGGAGATGTGGAGGTGGTGGACCGTACGTTTGATAACACGTGTATACTGCGTCTGCGTTTCAGGAAAGATATGGCAGAGGAGATCACCGGACGTCTCAGCTCTCTCGACGGAGTAGACTTGCGAGATCCCTCCGATATTTGAAGGAATTGAGGTAAAATTGCCCCTCCAAGGGCGCAGCAGCTCCTTTTAGCGTAAAAATATAGGGATTTTTGATTCAAACTTTTTAAAGAATGAAAAAAAATTCCGATATTTGCACCGCCAAATGGAGTGACGGCTTATTGATTGTGAGAAAATAGGCTCTGCCATAGGGCAACAGGATTAAAATTTAATTCTTTTTTACACAACAATGACAAAAGCTGAGATAGTAAATGAGATTTCACGCACCACCGGGCTTGAGAAAGCGGCGGTGTTGACTACAGTCGAGAGTTTTATGGATGTAGTAAAAGGGGCGATGTCAAATGGTGAGAATGTATATCTGCGCGGATTCGGCAGTTTCATCATCAAGACAAGAAAAGAGAAGACAGCCCGCAACATCTCCAAAAACACAACCATCCGCATTCCCGAGC
>CAZUNU010000066.1:0-14700 GCA_964622105.1 uncultured Sangeribacter sp.
GCCCGACCATTCCTTGCCGGTGCGCAGGGTGGTGTCGGGCTCCACTGCGTTCACCATCTCGTCGAGGCCCATATTGTAGATGGCCTGGTGAAGACGGTTGGGAGTGTTGAGCTGAGGATAGGAGGAGATATCGTTTTTCAGTTTCCACTGTTTGTCGATTCCCATGTAGTAGCCGGGTTGGGCTGAGTAGGTGGAGATGATTTCAGTGGCTGAAGGGGCAGTTGCCATATATACGCCCTGGGTGATGGTGTCGCCATGCCAGGTGTAGGCCGGTGTCTTCACCACGGTCTCTGCGAGGCAGAGACCGACGGTGAGAGACAGGAAGCCGGAAAGGATGATAGATTTCATATTCGGATTGATGGGTATTAGAGCTTGGTGAGTTTGATTGCGCATCCGCCGCTGCGGCCTTGAGGGATTGAGAGGGCCATGTCGGAGGTGAC
Organism: uncultured Sangeribacter sp.; assembly: GCA_964622105.1. Taxonomy (GTDB): domain Bacteria; phylum Bacteroidota; class Bacteroidia; order Bacteroidales; family Muribaculaceae; genus Lepagella. Next base: position 441 of record CAZUNU010000066.1, read on the forward strand.
GTCGCGTTGCTCGATGATGACGGGATAAGGATTGGTGTCATAGTGAGTGTTCTCACCGTCGCGATAGATTGTAGCGCGGTATTTTGCTCCCGGGTCAAGGAATGAGAGGCTGATATTGGCTGTGCGGGCGTCATCGCCGGTGGCGCTGCCTACAAACCAAGTGTCGCCGCCTTTCTCTTTACGTGCCGTAGTGATGTATTTGCCGATCTCAGCCTCGGGGAACACTGTACGCTCCCAGTCGGTGGGGCAGTCGCATACGAACTGGAATGGTCCGGGATTGGCTTCGTAGTTCTCGATTTCGTCAGAAGCCATCTGCAAGGGAGAGTAGAGAATCACGAAGAGGGCAAGCTGCTTGGCGAGAGTGGTGTTGACATGAGTCTGAGGCATCACGGGGTTCTCGAAACGGAAAGTGACAGGAGTGAAATCCATTGGCCCTGCCAAACCGCGAGTGAAGGGGAGAGTGACAGTGTGGCTCGGAGGATTACCACCCTCGGGGCACCATGCGTCCCATTCCTGGCCGCGTACGCCCTCCTGAGTCATGAGGTTGGGATAAGTGCGCTGCAGGCCTGTGGGCATCACCGGCTCGTGGTTGTCGATCGCGAGGTTATGAGCTGCTGCAGTTTCGATCACTTTGCGGTAGTGTCGCACGCCAAACTGTCCGCTGTGGCGCTCCTTGTCGTCCAGGAGGTCGCCTACATATCCGGTTTTCACGTAGTGCATTCCATTGTCTTGATAGAGCTTCATGCCGTCTTTCATCTGGCGCTCGTAATTGGCAAGCTTGCCGCCGGTCTCGTGGTGGCCGATGAGAGCCACGCCTTTTTCGCGGCCATAACGGTTGATCTCTGCGATGTCGAAATCTTCGTAAGGACGGGTGAATGAGAAATTCCAGGTAGCCCAGTCGTGGTTCCATCCCTCTACGAGCACGCCTCCGAAGTTATGACGGGCTGCGAAGTCCATGTAGCGTTTCACATTCTCTGTTGTGGCGCCGTGTTTGTCGCCAGCTTCCCAGGTGGCCGTCTTCATGTGATAGCACCACCATACGCCGATATATCTCTGAGGCACGCAGAATTCCTCTGCATTCTCGATGGCACACGGTTCGTTGAGGTTGAGCATGATACGGCTCAGAGCCATATCGCCGGCATTATCCGCGATTATGAGTGTGCGCCAGGGAGAGACACGTACATCGGTCACGTAGACTGCATCACCGTTCATCCAGGGGGTAAGCCGTGCACGGAGAGTGTTGCTGCCCGGAGTAGCCTCCACGTTCATGGCTGCGTAGTCAGTGAGGTTGGCTTGATGAAGAGCCATGTGGGTGCCGTCGGCTGTGCGGATTGTCACCGGAGTGCTTACGAGCCCCATATTGTCGAGTGGCATTTCGCGGAAGAGCGCCTCATAGAATCGGTAGCCCTCGGCAGGAATCGACCATGTGGTGTGATTGCCGGCGAAAGCGAACTCCGTGAGCTCATCCATTATGGTGAAGTCGCCGAGATTGGCCTGGCGGGGGAATTCATAACGGAAACCGATGCCGTCGTTGAAGACGCGGAACACGATGTCGAGCTTACGTCCCGGAGCGATTTTTTTCTGCTCAAGCGACACGCGCAGTTCATTATACCGGTCGGCTATTTCAGCCTCCTCACCCCATACGGGGCGCCAGGTCTCGTCATGTGAGTCGCGCGAGGAACGTGCCACCGAGAAGCCTTCGCTGAAGTCGGCGCCATCCTTTATGTCGATGCCCAGACGGGAGGGGTTGAGGATGGCCTTGCCATTGCGTTCCACGGAATATTTGGCCACGCCGTTCTCGGTATCGAATTTAAGGGCTATGCTGTTGTCGGGAGACGCCACTGTAAGGGGCTTGGCTGCGGCCACAAGGCCCGCTCCCGCCATCAGTGTGAGGAAAAGTGATCTCAGGGTCATGGCTCAATCAGTTTTTGGTGACGTTGATTTTATGAGTGTTGCCATTGATCACGATGGTGTAGCTTCCGGCTTCGGTCACCACCCATTTGTTGTCGGGATTACCGTTCGGCATAAGGGAGATGTCGCTTGAAGCCACGCCTGATCCGCTGATTGTGGTGCCTCCTACAGCAGGCATGATGAAGGCTCCGCCCCAGTTGCCCGGCTCCATGGGGCATTTGAATTCGCCCTCGTTGAGCTGTCCGGAGTATTGGAACACGTTTTTCTCCACTTCTGTCATCGGTGTGGGAGCGTCGATATTCCAGTCGGCCGGAGTGGCGTTGCCAACGAGCCAGAGAGCCGGGATTTCGTAAGGCTCCACAGGAATTTCCACAACCTTGAGGTCTTTATCGTTGTCGCAGGCGCCCAATGTGAGAAGGAGGCATGCTGTGAGTGTATTGAGGATTCTTGATGTTTTCATGATTCTGATAGAAGATGTTGAAGAGTTTTTATTGATTCCCCGGCCGGAGAGAGCGGGCCGGGTGTGGGTTTAAGAGAGCATCAATAGCCGGGGTTCTGCTTGAGATTGTGGTTGGTATCGATGGCTTTACGCGGAATCGGGAAGATGGCGGTGTGGGAGTCGGCATCGGGATTCTTATCCCACCAGGCCTCGCTGTTGAACTTGCCAAAACGGATCAGGTCGGTGCGGCGACGGCTCTCAGCGAAGAATTCGCGGCCCCATTCGTCGAGGAGTTCCTGCTCGCTGAGCTGTGCGCTTCCTTCGGGAGCGTAAAGGGTGGAAGACCATGCCGACTGCGGATAGTTGCGCTTGCGCACGCTGTTAAGCAGGCGGCCTGCCTCATCCTTGTCACCTTTGCGGAATTTACATTCAGCGAGAGCGTAGATTATTTCCGGAAGACGGATCTCGACGTAGTCGGATTCGAGCTGACCGGCATCCTCATCAGAATAGAAAGGATATTTGGCGAAGTGATAGCCTGAGTTATGGTCGCCGTTCTGGAGGTTGCTCATCTTGTCGTCGGGCCATTCATCGGCTGCGAGCCCTGCGAAACGGCCTACTGCATCACGGATGTCGATTTCATAGTTTCCGTAGGGATCGGTCACGAATTCCTCACCCGGTTTAACTGAGGGGAGCTTGCCGAAGATGAAGAGGCCTTCGCGACGGCTCTGTCCGAGGTTCTTGTAGAGCTTGAGGCGCACGTCTTCGGGATAAGTGCGGAATTTCTGCACCGTGTTGCCGAGAGTGAAAGTGTAGAGATCGCCGTTGAGATCGTAGCTCGGAGTGCAGGCATACTTGCAGTTGTGGTCGCCGGCTTCAGCTTTCTGGTCGCCTACGTAGTAGCGGAACTGCGAGGGAGTGCTCCACCAGTAGGTGTCGCCCTGGTAATGCCAGAATGTGTAGCCCTGGGCTGCGGGGAAGGCGAAGATCACCTCAGCACATTTCTCATTGTCCCAGTCGAAGGCGGCGTCCCAGCGGTCGGCAACCGAGTATGCGCCGAAATCGCCTGCTATGATTTTCTGAGCCCATTTGGCGCAGTCGTCATAATGATCCTCTCCGATCCATGTAGCGGCGTTGAGATAGAGGCGAACGAGAAGGGCAGCCGCACCGGCCTTGTTCCATTGAGCCTGAGCTTCGCCGTTTCCCCCGTTTCCTGTCTTAGTGGAGAGAAGGTCGACGCACTCTGTGAGTTCAGTCTCGACGAAGCTGAAGATCTCTTCCGGCTTCACCTGACCCTCCGAGTTGAGGCTTACGTCTTTACTGATGGCGAGTGGAACATGGCGGAAGCTGTCGAGAAGGCGGATGTAGAACCATGCGCGGAGCACACGGCACTGGGCCTTGAGGTTGTTGAATTCAGCTTCCGTGAATCCGAACTTGGAGGCTGAGAGGGTGTTGAGGTCGTCGATCACGTAGTTGGCCTGCATGATTCCCTGGAAGCAGCCGTTCCATTCGGATTCGATTGTGCCCTCCTCAATGTTCCAGGTGTGATAGTGGTAGCGGCGCCAGAGGCCACCGTCGTCCCACCATCCGTCTCTTGAAGGTGTGATGAGCTGGTCGGCTGTAAGCTCGTTGAGCACGTGGCGGCTCTGTATGCTCCAGAAGCCATGCTCGAAGGGGCGGAATACGGCGCGGATCACATCGTTGCGGGTATTGTAGTAGTTGTCGGAGGTGACCTGGTCGTAGACGTTTTCAGTCAGGTCGGTACATCCTGTGAGGAGCGATGCTCCCATGAAGAGAGAGAGGATATATTTGGAAAGTTTCATATGAGTATGCTGTTAAGGTATTTTGAGATGGAGGGAGAGGATTTTAAAGGTCAACCTGTACGCCGAGGATGAACTGACGGCAAGAGGGATAGTAGGTTCTCGAGCCGGTTGCACCCGGAGTCAGACCGTTGGTCTGGAATGAAGAGGGATCCACGCCGCTGTATTTCGTGATGGTGAATACGTTCTTGGCTGTGAAGGTGAATCTCAGGCGGTCGATGAATCTTGCGTTGCTGAGATTGAGAGTGTAGCCGAGTGTGAGTGCGTCGAGCTTCACGTAGTCGCCTTTCTCAAGATAGTAGTCTGTCACTTCCTGGCTTCCTTTGAGAGCGGCATACTTGGTGTAGGCTTTCTCCATCACGTTGCCGTTGAAGCTCTGGTGGCCGTAGTAGAAATCGTGGATGTTGTAGATGTCGTAGCCGAATGCTCCGCGGAAGAAGAGTGAGAGGTCAAATGCCTTGTAGCGGAAGGTGTGGGTCATTGAGGCTGTGAACTTCGGCAGACCGTTGCCAACGACTGTCTTGTCTTCCTCAGTAGCTTCAGAGGCTAACTTGATGTTGCCGTCTTTGCCGTAGATCGCCCAGTTGCCGTTCTCATCGATGCCTGCGTAGCGCAGCATGTAGAAATTGCCGAGACGGTCGCCCTTGCGGATTCTCTGGAGATTGTGGAAAGGATAGGGATCCTCAGTGCCTACAACATCGTAGTAGTCCTGACCTACATATTTGGAATTGCTGAAATCTACGAACTTGTTACTCATTGTAGCGCCGACGAAGTCGATGGTGTAGTCGAAGTCACGGGTGTTGACAGCGCTCCAACGGATGTCGAATTCAAGGCCGGAGTTGCGCATTGTGCCCACGTTGACGAATGTAGAGGAGTGGAGGTAAGGAGGCACAGACACGTCATAGTCGCCGAGAAGATCCTGCTGGTTGCGTCGGTAGTAGTTGAGCGAACCGGAGAGCTTGTTGTCGAAGAGTGAGAAGTCAAGACCGATGTTCCAGTTCTTTGCTTTCTCCCAGTGGAGGTCTGGGTTGACGTTCTTTCCGGGTCCCCACACCTGATAATACTTGCCGTTGTAATAGTAATAACCGAAGCCCGTCATTGTGTTGAGCGACATGTAGCTGCTGAAGTCCTGGTTTCCGGTCTCGCCGTAGTCCGCTCTGAGCTTGAGGTCGTTGATCCATGAGATATTTTTCATGAAAGACTCTTCCGAGATACGCCAGCCCACTGACACGGCAGGGAAGTTGCCCCATTTGTGGTTGGCACCGAATTTTGATGAGCCTTCGTGGCGGAGAGAAGCTGTGATGATGTAGCGGCTTTTCCAGTCGTAGCTTACGCGGCCGAAGAATGCGATGAGTTTGGAATCGTTTTTGTATGAACCGAGACCTACGTGGCCCTCTTCCTTAGCCCACTGGCCTGTGCCGAGGCTGTTGGCGCCGAGACCGTCGTTGGGGAAGTCTTTGTTTTCAGCGTTCACGCCTGAATACTGGTTGTACTGATAGGAGTAGCCGAGCATTGCCTTCACGTTGTGGTCGTTGAAAGAACCGGTGTAGTTCACCAGCCATTCAAGGCTGCGCTGGAAACCCTTGGAGTAGCTGCGGGAAGCCTCGCCGTCGTAGCCGTTGTTGATAGAAAGGGTAGAGGTGGAGGGGCGGAACCAGTAGTTGAAGTTTGAATCCTCGTGGTCAGCGAGAGTCACCTGAGTGTTGAGAGTCTGAGAGGGCCAGTTCTCCTTTGCGAAGAGGGGGAGGAGGTTGAGTTTTACTGTCAGGTCTGTCTCAAGGAGCTTGGTGGTGGCCTTGTTGTCTTCGAGCTTCATCATCTCTACGGGGTTGTAACCGGCAGTCTGGCCTGTGAAGTTGGTATAACGGCCGTTGGCGTCGTCCCAGATGGGGGTAGTGGGGTTGGCTTCGAGAGCGTTGCGGAATACATCCCATGATGCCACCTTGCGCTCGATGATTCTCGGAGCAACATTGAGGGTGAGGTTGAGGAGACCGCCTTTAGTGATATGGTTTACTGAAGCGCGGCCGCCGAATTCCTCACGCTGGGAGTATTTGTCTACGCCGTTCTGGTTGCGGTAGTCTACTGTGGCACGGTAGTTGGTTTTTTCGTTGCCACCGCTAACGCTTACTGTGTGGGAGTTGCCCCAGCCTGTACGGGTGACGGCATCAAGCCAGTTGTCGTTGCCTCCGAGGTCTACGCCATTCACTGCATTGGCGCGGAGCTCGCGATACTTTTCAGCATTAAGCATCTTCAGCTCATGGTTGGCTACGTTGGCTGTGACGCTTCCGATGTAGGAGGTGTGGACTGCGCCGTCACGAGAACCTTTCTTAGTAGTGACGACGATCACACCGTTTGAACCGCGTGTGCCGTATATGGCTGCTGCCGCACCGTCTTTCAGGATGTCGAAGCTTGCGATATCGTTAGGGTTGAGGTTTGTGAGGTTGCCGCCGGGGACACCGTCAATCACAATGAGGGGGCCGAGGCCTGCGGCACGTGAGGAGACACCGCGGATCTGGATGGATGCCTGATTGTTGGGGTCGCCCACGCCGGTGTTGGTGATCGAAACGCCTGGCACCTTGCCTTGGATCATCATCGAGGGGTCGAGGGAGCTTGAGGTTAGGAAGTCTTCGGAACTGATGTGGGCAACGGTAGATGTAACCTCTTTCTTGTCCATCGTGCCGTAACCTACAACGACTACTTCCTGGAGGAGCTGAGTGTCTTCGCTCAAACGGATTTCGATAACCGAGCGGCCGTTGAGTTTTACTTCCTGAGTCTGATAGCCTACATAGCTTGCTACGATGACAGCTTTTGCGGGAACATTCTTGAGTGTAAATTCACCGTCGAGATTTGTTGCATCAGCGATAGTGGAGTCTTTCACTCTCACTGTTGCCCCGATGAGGGGTTCTTCTGTAGAGGCGTCGATGACTACACCTTTCACTTCTGTAGTCTGCGCGAGGGCCTGAAGCGAGAGAGCCAGAGTCAGCGCAAACAACGCGAAACATCTTTTAAATTGCAATCCGATTTTCATGATTGATTTTGTTAGTGGTTTATTGTTGGTTTAATTTTGCTTATAACTTCGTGAATCGATTTGGCCTCTGACAGGGCTGCGATCAACTCACATTGCAAAATTATGACCTGTGGCAAGCAAAATCAATCACTTGAATGAAAATTAAACTCTTTTTAAATGTTAATTATCTTATTTTCAAGAGTATTATGGATTGGAAAAGGCTACTAAATTAAAATCAATTTATCAAATATTAAAACTAAATAAATAACTTTCCTGAAGGACGTGACTCCGGTTTTACAGGATTTTTCATGGTTTCGGGATGGCTGCTACAAGTTTTTCGAATTCGCTGTTGTCGATTTTCGACCGCGATTTCAGTTTTGTCTTGTAGACGTAGACGGTCTTTGTAGAGAGGTTGAGATAGTTGGCCACCTCCGCCGGATCAGAAATGCCGAGTCGCATGAGGGCAAAAATCCTGACCTCCATGGGGAGTTCCTGATCGCTGCTTATCTTGATCCGGTTCTCTTCGTCGAAAAGCTTGTTGAGCTCATCTATGAAGTTGGGGAAGAGCTTCAGGAATGCGGTGTCGAATGAGCGATAGATGCGCTGGCGCTCCTCCTTGATGCCCATCTTGTAGGGGAGGAATTTCAGATCGTCATACTTTTTATCCTTTACCGCCTTGGCCACCTCACGGCATTTCTCCTCCACCTGATTCACGAAAGCCGTGTTGACGTAGAGCGACTGCATTATGTAACGGTCTTTGATCTCGGTGGTCTCCCGGAGCTGTTCGAGCGTCTGGTTGAGGAGGGCGTTAGCCTCGCCGAGTTTGTCGTGGCTTCGGGCAATCTCCTTTGATTTTTTGTCGAGCTCATCGTTGATTTTCTCCAATGCCCGGTTCTTCTTGTGGAGCATGAAGAAAAGCACCACCGAAAGGATAAGCAGCAGTGCTATGCAGGCCACGATCACACCTAGACGCCAAACCTGGCCGTTGACACCATTGTAGCGCGCACGGTCAATCTCCGGCATAAGTCCGCTGATCTCATATTTGCGGAGACGGGTATTGTAGAAAGTGGCGTCGTCGAGGGCCTTGGCGATGTATTTGTAGGCCTCGTCGCTGCGTCCGTCTTCATGAAGCATGCGTGCAAGGAGGGTAGAAGAGGTGGTTTCGGTGGTGTTGGAAAGGATATCGTAGATGGATGAGAGGGTGAGATAGTACTCGGCGTCACCTCTGCGGCCTGAGTCGATCATGGAATGTGCCAGCAAGGAGTAGTTGATTGCTTTCTCATGGTCGGTAAGCTGATGGCGCCGGAGGAGGGCCACACGTTGCTCAGCCGAGGCCGAGGGGTCAGGGGTGTCGATCTGCAGACGGTCGATCATGGCATAATCCGAGGCATAGGAACGCTTTGGAGCCGTAGCGATAACTGAATCGAGATAAGCGCGGTAGAGATTGTTGTAAGTAGGCCACAAAGGAGCTGCATTTCCACCCACGTATGAGCAGAGCGCTCTGTAGAGACGTGCGTAAAGTGCGTAATACTCACTTTTTTTCTCGGTGGAGAGGAGATTGCTGTTGGTCATGTTGAGCATTTCCGTTGCCTCCTTGAAGAATCCCACGGAAGTGAAATAGTCGGCAAAAGCGATGTTGGCCAAGGCGGTCATGGAGGGCTTGCCATTAACGCTGTCGGCGGCGAGCCTGTGCATGACAGAGGCGTAATGGAAAGCTGAATCCGACTGATAGGCTTTGTATTCGTCGTAGAGTTCGGCCGCTATATGGAATTTTGATTCGGTTTCAGTGGCGCGGTTTAGTTCATTTCTGAGTGCCGTGATATGGGTCTCCTTCTGGCGACGACGGTTGTCGACATTGCCGATTTCGCGATTGAGCACGGTCAATACCGAGTCGAGAGGGAGGGATGTAGCGTTTCCAGCGGGTTGACTGGCCTCCCCCTTATGGGCACAAGCACAAAATATGGTGGAGAAAATCAAAAGAACGATGATTGAAAGGTAATTTTTCATGTGTGGTAGAGGTTAAAGGATTGGTTGAGCACGGATCGATTAGGAGTATTGAGAGGTCAATCCGTGGAGACAATCTTTATTGACTTTGTAGAGAGGCGAGCCTGCAGATAGAGACGGAATTTTTCATTCTGAGTCCGGTTCATCGGTTTTGAATAGCGAACGAGAGCTATGTTTAGCGTGTCAAGTTTACGGGTGGCGATATTGCTTTCTATAGCGCGTGTAATGGCGATATCGGCTATTTCCGGGAACAGCACCTTCAGTTCAGGAGAAATTGTGGCACCCATTGTGTCGTTGCGTGCAATGTCGGCGTTCACCGCGCGGAGAGAGTCGATTGTTTCCCGTTGGTGGTTGATGGTGTTTTGGGTCACCTGATACATATCCCGTAGCATTGTGGAAGTTGCCTGGGTTGCATCAAACATATTGTCGGAGTTCTCACCCTGAATTATTTTCAAGCGGGTACCTCCGAGATTATAGTTAGGTAGCCGGTCGGTGAGGGCAAGCATCAGGGAATCCTGCGGAAGAACTTTGCCGATCAGGGATACGGTGAGGGTCTTGTTTTTGCCGTCCATGACGGCAGATGAGTGGAGCACCTGAGTGCCGTTGAAATTGAATTGCTGGTCCACGAACCGGTCGCAGTTAGCTTTGAAAGCCGACTGCTGAAACATATTCCAGGTGAGATAAGTGGCAGGAATCATTGTAAGAAAGGCGATTAGGTAGACGAGATTCCTTACCCTTTTTGCCCTCTGAGGATTGGAGAAGTCTTTGATGTGATATTTCATCAGTTTCACCCCGACCGTTGTTGCACACGCTATGAAAACTGAATTTATGAAGAAGAGGAATAGCGCACCTAAGAAGTAATTGAACTGGAAGGTGGCGAGGCCGTAACCTACGGTGCACAATGGTGGCATGAGGGCCGTAGCGATAGCGACGCCCGGGATTACATTGCCTTTCACCTTGCTGCCTATAGCCACGATGCCGGCGGCTCCTCCGAAGAATCCTATGAAGACGTCGTAAATAGTGGGGGATGTGCGGGCTAAAAGCTCGCTGTGGCCTTCGTTCACGGGAGAAATTAGAAAGTAGATGCAGGAAGTGATGACGCTGAAGAAAGCGGCTGCCAAAAGATTGCGGAAGGATCTCTTCATAAGATCGAAGTCATGGATTCCTACGGCGAGGCCGATGCCGATAATAGGCCCCATTAGTGGAGATATGAGCATGGCTCCGATTATGACGGCTGTGGAATTGGTGTTTAGACCGAGAGAGGCAATAAAGATTGCGATTATGAGGATGATGATATTTGTTCCACGAAAGGAGACGCCTTCACGAATTACGTTTTCAGCTTCTTCTTGAGGAATAAGGTCAGTCGACAGATCAAAATAACCTGCGATACTTTTCTTAACATTTTCCCAATCCGGCAGTTTCATAGGAGTGGAGTCTATTTTTTTCTGTTTAAGCTAATTCAGATAAGTAAGTATCGATAATTAGTTTATATTAAGATATGAGGTTGATATCAGCAAGATTTGAACTCGAAGAAGGAGTTATGGGGCTCCATAATGACTGATGAAAGAGTCTGGAAATTACAATATCAAGCCGTAGATTAGTATAAATTAATTGTTGATGCTTGCTTATAGAAGAATATTTATATTTAACGCAGTACAAACCATGCATATTGTAATAAATGCATAAAGCTCTACACAAAGAAGGCCTGAGTCAGAGGCGACATGAGCCACTGCGAGCAAGGATTGAGAGCCGTAAGTAGTCAGAGATGGCAAGTAGTGGGCGTTGGGTTGCCGATCTCATGTGCTATGAAGCTGAAAAAAGCGGCCGATTCTCATCGTCCGCTTTCTAAATGTTTTCCATAATACTTTTCAAACTAACCTAACATCATGAAACGTTGAAAATCGATGAATCTCTGCGAGCATTAGGCTCAGCTATCATCCGATCTTCTGATATTATAACATAACTGCAGTTGAGAAGGTTCACTGCTATATGAAAATTTTTTCATCATATCCCATTAATTGTAATATTAATCTCATTAGATGCCTACTACTTATTGGTCAGCGCCAGACTATTTACAGGTTAACAACAGGATTTTGAGTATCTATGCTCCGGCTTTAGCATATAAACCAGTATTTAGTGAACTGACTCATTAGATGAAGTTTTTCTACTTTTTATGGGCTATCAGGTGGCCTTTTTGCTATAGCTGTTTTTGCCTGCGGTTATCAGTGCGGCACTATTGAGTCCTTCGATAAATGAAATAAAGTTTTGGATTTTTTGTTGGTAATTTTCTTTTTCCAATGTTTCCTAAGGTATTATGCTGGGTCACTTGTGACCATGGTCTAGTGGGTTATAATTATATATGGCATAATAGGAGTTAAAGCAATAATTTATTGACGAGGAAGTGCATCTTGTAAAGAATCAAGGTCATCGAAGAGATTTAGGTCTTCGGCGTCGGCTTCTTGGGCTTCGAGCATTTTTCTACGGGCGTTGAATTCATTATATATGGCCTTTACCTTGGCTTCCATTTGGGCGTTTGTAATCTTGCCTTTATTTGTCAGTAGCGGTTTGTCTTGGAAATCAAGAAGGCTATCCACGTTTTTACGCCAATACTGCAGGGTCAGATCCTGACGACCTTTTACGCGCAGCTCTGCACTGGTAAGAAAAATTTCCACCAGTCTATTGAGATCGTCTATCTCATCCTCTTTCAGATAGTTTTTTGCGACAACGACATCCCCTTGTCTCACTATATTGCCTTTCCAAGTAGTAAGGCCCATGTTCGGTAGATTGGAATCTGCACGGTCCACAATCAGTTCGGCTGCCGTCTGCCGCGTAATGGCATAGATAAGCTTATTCTGAGTTTCGGCAAAAAACATCTGGGTGGCTTTGTCAGTCTTATCATAGTCGCTGCTGAGCTTGAAGAGATCCCGTATCTTCTGATAAAATCTTTTCTCCGATGCACGGATATCCCGAATACGGAGAAGGAGCTCATCAAAATAATCTACCCGACCATCCGGATTTTTCAGTCTCTCGTCATCCATCGTGAAGCCCTTGATCAGATATTCCGAAAGATGCTCAGTAGCCCACCTTCTGAACTGAGTTCCCCGGACTCCCCGCACACGATATCCGATGGCAATAATCATCTGCAAAGAATAATACTCTACCTTATATTCTTTACCATCGGAGGCAGTTGTTAAGTAATACTTAACAACTGATTCTCGCTCTAATTCATTTTCTTTCAATATATTACCTATATGAAGACTTATATTTGGCTTGGAGGTGGCAAAAAGTTCCGCTATCTGAGTTTGATTTAACCAGAGATTACCGTCTTTTGAGTAAAGAGCTACTGAGCTACGCCCGTCGGGGGTATTGTATATGATGAGGTCTTGCATGACAATCGCGTTTACTATTGCAAAAGTAGTATTTATCCTTTAACCAAGGAAATATTAGTTACAATATTTTATTAGGTGGGTTGAAGGGCCTTTCATCTAAGGGAATATGCCTGGCTCGCCGGAGCCTATTGACGAGCCAGACATGACACTGTGTAGTCTTACAGGAGCAGCCGGTTATAGGGTTTCTTCAGCAGCTTGATCTCTCGGGTGCCAGCTGAGGTTGATTCCATTTTCATCATAATAAGGATTGAACTTGCTTATGAGATAGGTCCGCAAGGAATCTTTCTCATACATCTTGTTTTCATTCCCTATTATAAAGACTACGTGGGCAGGGATGCGTTCCCATTCTCCCTTTATAACCCAGTTGTCGGAATTATCTTTCTCGCTTTTGATATGACTTCTTAAACCAGTGCCAAAATCCTTCGCCGAATATACCGCCAATGGATTATAGTATCTATCATAAAAGAGGAAAACTCCACCTTTGTCGGCCAACATGTCTAAATCTTTCAGCTGAGGTAAGTCAGGATCCTTGGTTAAAGATAAAGCCTCACCTACTGAAAAGGATGTGCCGTACATGGCGTTATAGCTTGCCACAGAGAGCTTTAATGATTCCATCCGAAAAAGCTTTTCCCTACGTATAAAATAATTGTCATCATAGTCAATTGGAATATATGAGGTTACAATGACAACTTTGAAATTCTCTCCTAATGATTCATCCAATGCAATGCCCCACTTTATCGATACCTCCTCCTTCAGTTCGTTAAGGTAACCCGTAATCGGTGCTAAGTCGCTAAAATTCGTCTGCGTTGTGCCACAGAAGAAATAAATCAGTAGCGAGGCGACTTGCTCTATCCCACAGGGTAAAATCCTGAAGGCTTCTTCATAGGCGCCCCTAAGATTAGTGTCCACACCAATTGCCACGTGGTTTTTGGCCTCGTCCGAGAGCGTTTCGATGATGTCGTCTTTATCAAGAGAGATGAATCCTTCCGCCTCTACGATAGCGTCGAGTTCTTTAACCTCGCCATGAACGTTGTAGCCGTTCCAGATTGATTTAGAATAAGCCATAAATTTTGAAATTTTGAATTAGATATAAAATGATGAGAATAATCACACCGATGGTTTGCATCCAGCGCCTTGCCATGATCCGTAGTGGGCACATGATGCCGAATCGCCTGTTCAGCCGATTGTAGTATACGCAGATTCTTGAGGCTTGTCCGTCTTTATAAGGATATGATAATAAGAGGGATGCGCGTAGCCTTGGCCACGCTTTGGCAATGACCGGTTCGGCAATAAGGCCTACTGCTATCCAAAATAAAGTATTAATTGTCATTTTACTTTTTTTGGTTATTGAGTAGGGAAATAGCGGCTATCAGCACTACAAAGAAGGAGAGTGGGGGAAAGATGGGTAGGACTAAAATCAAATAAGTGAAAATTTTTTTTAATTTCAGCCTCCGGGATCTTGACAGAGGAGTGCCGCACTGTTTACTTCCTCTGTTAAAGTTAAATTTTGTCCTTACTCTCGGTCTTGATAACCCTGCATTTGTGGTTAGAATTAATGTACTCATGATTTTTAAAAGATTTTAAAAATTACGTAAAAGCAGGTGTGTCAAAATAGGTAATACGATAAAATGTAGGGACATCGCTTTGCAATGTAGCATTGAATATCAAATGGATATCTAAACATGCCAAAGGC
>CAZUNU010000067.1:0-14398 GCA_964622105.1 uncultured Sangeribacter sp.
TTAAAATATATTTCAAAATATTAATGGCGCGAACAATAACGTTATTCTGCTTGTTAACGCGAGGAAATTTTCACAATATTCGCTCTTTTTAGCTCTGAAAAATCTATCGTTTCACCTATTTTTTACTTTATTTTTCGACCATGAAAGCCCCTTTTCCACAACTGACTTCTATTTTCCATTCTCAAAAATGACTTTTTCCAACTATCGAGAACGAAATTTCGGTAAAATAAAACTTTTTCCATCTATACAGTGTTATAATAATGTATTCTCTAATCACCATTATTGGCTCTGTAAAAATGGAGGCGACATTCTCGGAAATGTCGCCTCCGTTTTGTTTTCATGCGAACGAAGCCAAATCGTTTCAATAAAAGGAATGGATTAGAAAACCAGCGAAGCGGAAATCGCGAGGCCTGCGGGAGAAGCGGAGGGTGATAATTCGAGTTCATGCTTCTTGGCAAAAGGACGCGTATATATAAGAGAGGCACCGGCTCCGAGGGCAGCTCCCGCCAACACGTCCCACCAGTAATGTTTCTTGGCATAGATTCTCCCCCACCCTATATAAGTTGAGAGCACGTATGCCGGCACGCCTACTTTCCAGCCATAACGTCGTTGAAGAAAAGTAGCGGTTGCGAAAGCGGTGGTGGTATGTCCGCTCGGAAAAGAATGTAGATTGCTTCCGTCCGGTCGTTTCTCCTTAACCGCATATTTCAAAGCATACATAGCCGCGAAAGCCGTAGCTCCCGAAAGCAATCCCTGCTTGAGTCCCGTCCAATCGTGCTCTATGAGTACACCGATAAAAGCGGCTGTCGGCAACACAATAAGGCCGATATCCGTGGACGTTGCAACCGCCTTCTGTGCTTTTGAACGATGATAACCGTCAGAAATAACCGGAGCGTTATCGTTAGCAGTCCTCTCCTCCCCCAAGGCATTGACGTTTCCAAGGCAAAATAAGAGAAGCAAACTACACAAATATTTCATGATTATTGAATCTGTATCTTTCAAATGTCTGATCATAGGCAATATCAAAATATGAATTATTAAGCTCCTGGCAAGCACCCAAGCTATACTGAGAAAAAAGAAATCAATTTTGGAATAAAAATGATCAAACCAACCACCACAGAAGCAATGGCGAGCAAAGTCACAGCCGATGCCCCCAAATCCTTAGCCCTTCCGATCAGAGGATCAAACCCCGGAGAAACCTTGTCGGCCAACGCTTCGACAGCACTGTTCAACGCTTCAGCAGAAATCACCGAGGCAATGCACAAAACAATAAGGCACCATTCCGTTGGCGAAATTCTGAAAACGAAACCCACAATCACGGCGAGTATAGCGGCCACCAAATGGATCCTCGCATTGTGTTCATAACGCAGCAATGCCTTCATCCCCTGCCATGCATAGACAAAGGCCTTGCCACGTTTTTTCCAGCTAAATCTACTCTCCTTCTCCATATTCTCTTCTTAAAACTTATCTCCTCTTTTATCGACACCTTGAATCAAATGTTGGGCAACTTGATTCATCTTTTCGACACCTTGAATTATCGTCAGTAGTCGAAATCGAATGAGAACTGATCTACGTAAAGCACTGCTCCGGAGCCACCTGTGAAGAAATCACCATACTTGGAAGCAGCGGCGGTAATCTGGAGATAAGTCGGTATCCTTGAAGTGGACCGATACTTCAACTCTATCTCAAACGGTTGGTAATCACCCATTGTTCCGCTATAGAGCAACTCTCCGTAAGCAATTACAGAAGATGAATTGCTGTCAAAGAGCTGACGGTTCTTCGGGTTAGTGCGAATCTCAAAAGGAGCAGTCCAGTCTGTAAGCGCCACATAAATATGGCATGTATCCGGACGACCCTTCAGATCAGCCCATTCAGTTGAGGCATAATTGATGTCGGCAGTCTGATATTGGTAATATCCACGCAACTTCGTAGGACGGAGCTTCCACGGGCGACCGAAGTCAAGAATACCGTTAGTGCCGTCAACTTTCTGGAAACTACCCGTATAGATAGATCCGGCAGCAAGTTTACCGATTGAACCGATACCCACGAACACCGTCTTGAGCTCAGCAGCTTGTCCGCTACCGGTGACAGTATGATCAGTAGGCTTCACATTGCTTTGGCCCAACGTAGCGGCACCTGTGTTACCTGTATCCCAATATTGTTCGCCATTCTCATTCCAAGGGCACCATATCTTATTGTTTTTCAACCACCACTGATCGAAATCGCCATCAGGAATATCAGCTGTAGCCTCGGTTGTCACCTTCACCTCATTGCCGTAATCCGAACCTGAAACTGCTCTCACCACATACTCCGTAAGGGGCTCCAAATGAGGGATACAAGCCGAGAAGGCGCCCTGTGTCTGGGTAACGGACGAAGCGGGCACGTCGATCCATTGTGAATCTGACGCCTTGCGATACTGGAAACCGCCCTTCATATCCGAGGGACAGCTGCCATACGCCCAAACCACCTTACTCCATGCATCCACCCTCTCAGTATTGACCAAAAGCTCAGTACGTTCTACATATATAGTCCATTCTTCAGTGCGGTCATGACAGGTTACGTCCACTCTGACTGGACGGGTGAAATCATAAAGTCCAGTAGTGATATCGGGAACCATTGTCGTGATTCCTGCAGGCCCAAGTTTAATTGACGTGATATCTAACTTCGAGAGGTCGGCCGATTCCGGCACATTGACTAAGATACGATGTCCGACTGCATCAATCGTAGTTTCACCAATTTGACCTTCAATTGTGAAATATCTTTCAATGTCTTGTTGAGCTTTAACAAGCCATTGATATGTCTGGTAACGAGTGATATTTACGACAATTGGGTGTGACAAATCGTAAGTACCCTCGGCAAGATCTGGATCCGCCTCACCACCGGGAGTTACTTTGAAAGCATCAAATTTAACAGACATGATGTCTACCTGTTCATCCAGATAAACCATTACAGAAAAAGATGACGAATCTATCAGGGCACTCTTGGATTCACCCACGGCCTTAATTACAGTGATATTTTGTTGGATTTTAGGATATGGCAGATCATTCTTAATACAGCTTCCTATAACGAAACATAGGAATAACCATATTAAAGATTGAAGCGATAAATCCGTATATCTTTTTGAGAACATAACCGATTGGTATTTTGAAGAAAGTATTCAGACTTTAAATTTAAATTCTATCACACATTCGCGATGATGCACCTCAAAATCTATTTCATAAAAACAAAATAGACAGCGAGCATAAGGCATACAAAGGCAGCAAAATGATTCCAATGAAGCTGTTCCCCCCGAAAGAAAACCACAGTAAAAACTGTGAAGACTGTAAGAGTAATAGCTTCTTGAAGCACTTTAAGCTGCATAAGCGAAAACGGACCGCCGTTGCCATGAAACCCCATTCTATTTGCCGGCACTTGGCAAAAATATTCAAGCAAAGCAATTCCCCAAGATATAAGAATCACTATTATTAATGGCGTGGAATTGGAAATCCAATTAAGTTCCTGCATTTTTAGATGCCCATACCAAGCGAAAGTCATGAATATGTTAGCGATTACTAAGAGAAGAATCGTATATAGCGCGCTCATCTTAACAACTTGATTAATTTATTTTGCAAAGTTAATAAATACTTGCCAATAACTATAATCCGAGCATAAATTAAGAATAAAGCGCGACAAAAAATTTTGTCGCGCTTTATTCTTAATTTATTCTCATGAGATTCGATTACTCATATACCAATTCGAAATCATCCAGATACATTACTGATTTTGAACTTCCACAGAAATAATCTCCAAATTTGGATGCCGAGCATACAATTACAAGATGTGTTGGCTTAACAGACTTGGCCTTCTTATTATAGGTGATGGGAATTTCCACTTCCTGAAGTGCTCCATCAGGACCAAAAGCTTCCTTCCATGTCACTTCTCCGTAGGCAACCACATTGTCATCGTCTTTGCTGAATAACTTGCGATTACTTGGATTAGTTCTTATTTCAACATTACCTACGGTAAGAGCCACATAAATCTGAGCCTGATCCGTTCCGCCTTCAACTACCTCAACATATTTTTTATTATCAGAATTAACCTTCACACTTCCACCTGGACGATAATTTGCCCAGACTCTGAGCTTTGTAGGATGGCTGCCATCATATTCCTTACCAACCTGTAGCACACCGTTAGTGCCATCAGTGTAATCATAATAACCTGTAAAGATATTTCCGGCAGCAATTATACCAAGCGCCTCATCCGAACCCAGACGAGCCGAAAAAGTGCCGGAATGTTTCATATCTTCAGATTTCTTGGTAAGCACTTTATTTGCAGTTGCTCCACCCTCATTACCGGAACCCCAGAAAGAAGTTAACTTATCTCCAGTGGAACCGGGAAGATCAACCGTTTTCTTACCCAACAAAGTCTGTGCGGAATATGTACTCCAATCTTCAAAACTTGCATTGGGAATTATGAATTCTGCCTCAGTTGTGAACGTGGCAACCGCTGATTCAAATTCATAAGTAGTTCCTGACAATGCACCAGCCACCAGTCGATATTCATATGTTGATGAAGGACTCAAGCCTTTAATCTGCACTGTAACCTCATTGTTTGCTCTGGTGTTATTAACCGGAACTGAAGTCCAGGTGCTCTCTCCAGCTTTCCTATACTGTAACTGCGGATTTTGAACCTTTTCATTTGTCAGCTTGATAGGAATATTAGCCATTCTTGCATTAACAGCTGTGAGATCAGCTTCAAAAGATTCTTTATTAACAATAACAGGGTCGGAATATACAATGGCAGCCTCGGTATTGGCAATCCTTACATCATAGGTGTTGGATTTGCCGTATTTATCTACAGCACGCAAATTAATGACATACTCTGTATCACGGGCAGGAAGAGAATTGAGGAACGATTCATTGAATTCAATGAAAAATCTGTTTATTCCGTCTTTCTCCTCAGGATCAGTGAACACTATACCCTGAGCATTAATCTCGGCTTCCCTAAGTTCAGGCAGATCTATCAGCTCAATGCTATTAGCGCCTAATTTGCTGATGATAGTTGGCTCGGAAGTAGACATGATCAGCGACTCAAAGCCAGTATGAACTGCTACTCTCAAAGTGCGGGATATGAAAGTGCCGGGAGTGCCTATAAGCTGTGGTGTACCCTCTTCTTCAGTATTAACCCACGAGAATACAGGCCGACCGAAAATCACTACTTCATCCTCATAGAGTTGTTCTTCCTCGATTGACACTGTGAGAAATGCACCACCGTCATTACCTTCAGTGGGATTATATCCCAATTTGATACGGTAATTATTAGCAGGTTTCACATTTTTAATCTCTCCATTTTTAGTAAAAGCATTACCTTTAGTGTTGACACCGGTTATGGTATACTCCAAAGAAGTATCACCTTGCGACATCATGAAATAGCCATAATCCATCAGATTGTCATCCGTGAAAGTCAGACTTCCGTCGGAATTCCCAATCACAATCTGAAGGTCAGATATAAGGTCAGGCTTAACAGTGGTATGGTCAATTGAGGCCACCACGTTTGCTATCTTGCAAGTTACACTGACCTGAGTAGAGGCATCATTGCTACTGACCACAAACGGGGTTGCACCTTTGAAATAACGTTTGTCGAAAGATGCGCTGACAGAATCTCCGGCAAATGCCTCAGCCACATATGAACCATAACGAAGGGCAAAACCATCATGGGGTATGCTTTGGGTGCCAACCCACTTGTTTAGCACACCTTTCTCATCACTTATATAGATGCGTGCAGTCTCCTTAAGCTCCTCAACAGTCTGTACGGCTCTCGTAAGGCGGGTATTGACATCAACACTGAGACGCACATTACCCTCACCACCCTCAGAGAATGGTGCTTCAGACTGGCAGGACGCGACGGTCATACCAACTGCCATAACGACAGTATAAATTCCTAAAATACTATTTATTCCTTTCATAGCAGCCGTCATTTGTTGATTCTAATTTTCAATTCCTTCTCACTGGTACCAATCTCATCCGAAACAGTAAGCTTAAACACATGGTCACCTGCTCCCAGAACGGCAAGCATCGGCATAAAGGCACTTATATCAAATTTCACTTCCTTCTGATCAAGGACATTATCACCGGTTGGGAATCCCAAACCGCCAAGGCCTTCTGAAAGATCTTGACCATCTTCACCTGACTCAGTAATCTCCTTACCTGATATCAGATCAAAATGAGCCGCAAGACCAACATTGGCCAGTTCATCAGGAGTGAGTTTATCGGAAATAATATCAACACGGAACCCGGTAATACCAGTTGTACTTGTAATAAGAAGTTCACATGCAGAAGGGTTAACATTCCATTTGCTCAGATCCACACCATTGACAGCTGTAATAGCCGGACCATCAGGATCCTCTATTCCCGGATCATCCGGATTTTCGGGTTCATCATCCGGATAGCGATCATCCTTCATATAAATCTCCTCTTCCCCGGGTTGACCGACATCCGAAATAGAGTTACCTGTTAGGTCTTCAAGTTGAACTTTGGCATCCACTTTTATTTCGTTGCCCGGAGTACCGGGATCTAAGCCACCAGGTTCATTCGGATCTATAGCGTGAAGTTTGAAAGTAATCTTATAATGATTACCCGGCTTCACATTGCTATACGACTTCGATTCAGTAGTCTGGTCCCCTTCAATCATGCCCTCGAATACAGCAGAGAGCGTAATGCTACCTTCATCATAAACAAAGTATCCACTATCCTCAGTGTCCTTATAAAATTCGAGCACACCGCTGTCACCCACATTAACCGACACCTTTGCATCATCGCTCATAACATCGGCGAGCGACTTATCAAAGTTAATAGTTACCTTAACATTAGACAAGGCGCAAACCACAGTGCCTATGTTATCACAAATCTTATCCTTCTCGATAGAGAATTGTTTAGATTCGCCAAGATAATAAGGTTTATTGAATCCGGCTTTTTTACCATCCGGATATTCGCCACCGTAATGGGCCTTGACAATGTAGTCGCCAACAGGGAGAGTCACCACCTCCGGCATGTCGCCATAAATATAACTCTTGACCGGCTCTTCAGTATGAGCAACGTCCAAGAAGTCAACAATCATATCGTTGGCGGTGACAGTCTGCTCACTTCTCACAATTTTCTCATCTGTCTTAAGTTCCACAGCGAGAGACGAGGTGAGGAATCTGCCCTCTCCCTCTGCTTTCTTCTCCACAAAGGGAGCCTCGGTAGAACACGAGGCTACCCCAAGTAGGAGAGCAATATTAGAAATTATATTAGTTATCTTTTTCATGATCAATTATTTTGTTTCTCGCCATAATCAAACTTCAGATTGGATACCTTAAGCACTGAACCGATAGCGACAGCCTTAACATCATTTTGATTAATCGTATGATTGCCTAATGTTAGGTGCTGATTCAATTCACCACCGGAAGGCACATGGATTCCAATTTCCTCGCCATCCTCCAAATCGGAAGACAGGAATCGAATACTAAGTTTACCTGCTTCAACACCAAAAGGATAGCGATTAAAGGTGATTTTCATATTTGCAGGAGTGGCTTTTGCTTCAATATATACCTTTCTTCGGTTTAGCACCGTCTTACCATCCTTAGCATAAATCACAATCTCCATCGATCCTCTCGATGAATCATGGTCGGGGGTATACTGATAATCAAAAGAGAATGAAGTAGGACGTCCGGAGAAATCTACACCATAGCTTCGAGTTTCAGTGCCATTAAAAGAATACGAACCAAGGAAAAGCTCTCCAGATGCTTTAGTAAAACTCTTGTCGTCAGGAGCATTCGTACAATAATATGTTGTGCTAAAGGCACCACCGGAAGTAGCAGGCACGGCACCGTTATGGTTATATCCTACCGTTCTGATAACTACATTACTTCCATCAACAAAAGTTGAAGCCACAGTAAACCAAGAGTTCTTGGGATTAGCGTTAGTATAGAAGGTTTTCTGATTAATGGATGTCCACCCTCCAGTTGGCTCGGAATAATTAAAATTACATTTTAAAGTGTATGTTGTAGGCGATACTTTATACTTACCGCCAACCTGTACTCCAGACTCATTAATTGTTACGGCAGTCTGAGAGAAATCACCGTTTGGAACAGGAAGTTCGGGTGCAGTAGTTACATTATCCTCAGTACCGAATATTTGCGTATTTTTATCTGAATACAGTGTAGTCTTGATATTATACTGGGTTGCAGACTCAAGATTATAGACAATAAGCTGATCTGTGGGTTCATCACGGAGGAACTTCTCAGTATCCGTTTCATTTAATCTTATACCATCTACAAATACTCTCAGTTTGTGGAAGAAGAGGGTTTCTTTTTCTGGATCACTGACATCGGCCTTGATTCTCAATTTTTTTGTCATCGGATCAATCAGTACCTTATATTCAGGATATACAAATGGCACGTTTGCTGTCATATCCGGGTCTTGGCCATTTTCTTCTCCAAAGAACCCTCTTACAGTAAAGATATCTTTGTCCACATCGGGCACCTTGATACGATATACGTAATCATTACTTTCATAAGCACGGGTATCCTTCTTGGCAATTGATATAATCTTAGACTCTGAATAGCCATTGTTGTCCTGAACCGAGAAAGTAAAGGGATTGCTATCGGGGAGTGTCGGATCCGGACCGTTATAGGTGACTATCATATCTACATAACCTTCACCGAAGGGTGCAGGCTCACCAACCATCTTCATATCTAACGGTTGACAAGACAGCGACACAACGATGGGTTCATTTGACTGACTATATTTGTCAGTGACTTGGAAGGAGAAGTTATGCACTCCATCCGGAAGTTTGCGACATAAATCTGTAAGGTCAAGTTGAGCCATTTCACCCGGGTTATGAGCGAAACCAAGAGCCTTTATACCGTCTGCCTGCATATCAGCCCATTGTTTATCACTTGCAGCACACAAATCGATGCTACCGTCAGTAAGATAAGATGGGTTATAAGTGTCAGACTTGATAGTCAAGACAGCGGAAGAAATTTTTCCGGCAGCAGCCACATTAAATTTCATTTCACCCTTATAAGGAGTGCCTGCCTGAGTGACAAGAGCCGCACCGTGCTCAAAACCTTCCGGAGTGACTTTCGGAGCGGGTGTGTTTTCCAATTCACTGGAAAGATCAATAACAACCGGCTTTGTGGTGAGATTCTCATCAAATTCTATTACCAATTGATCCACCTTTCCAACTTCGCCGTTATAGATGTTGTAGCGCATCTTATACATATACCCGGCTTGGGTAAGGAAGCTGCCGGGGGTAAGAGTGATGTGCTTTCCATTGTGCATCTCGGCAGAAATGGTCAACTTCACGTTCCCAGGCACGACATAGCTGACGCCCTCCGCGTTTCCTAAAGACACGGGCGCGTTGGCATCTGTCTGCAAGGTAGTGTTCCAATTGACGAAATAGTTCTTGAAGGCATCGGTATATTCAATCACCACCATTGAGTTAGCCAAAGATGCTGAAAGTTCAACTTCTGTTGTTTGGCTTTCGAGAACTGTTATATCTTCTGTCTTTCCATAATAGTAGGCATGTTCATAACCTTCGCCATCTTCCTTTATAAATCCCTGAGCGTCAGGTTCTCCATACCACGCCTCGATTTCATAGGAACCTACTGTGAAATTTTCTTTTTTTACAAATTCCTCTACAGAGGCAAACGTTTGAGAATAAGTTCCGTCAAGTTTGGTTACCTTAACCTTAAAATCAGCTACTGGAGGGGTTACAACTTCAGTGGTTATAGCCCTTACGGATGGAGCAACTGCATTTACATCGTTTAAAGTGGAAAGCTTCAGGTTTATACAACCCTCTCCACTACCGGAGCCCGGTTTCCATGGGGCCTCCTGGCTGCACGATGTGGCCAGCGAAGCAATAGCTCCCAAGACCAGGCATTGATGCAATAATTTCATGATTATTTGGTTTATGTTTTTTGTTTCAGTTCTATTAGGGTTATTGATTTTCCGCGGTGGCTTTTATCGGAAGAATAGCTTTGGCGAAAAGTCAAATTATTCTATACATTTGTTAACTTTATTGGCAACTTCATTTAATAGACCTTAAAATTCAAACAAAATTACAAAATAGCCAATAAAAAATAAAACTTTCCGATGAAATATTTGAGAATTGTTCCAATTTGACCAAAAATAATTACTTCTGAGAGAGGAAAAGATGGCGATGGGAACTCGGTGGTGCACAAAGCGGCATGGAGGCGCAAGCGGATACAGGAAGCAAGCTTACTCGGGGGAGCAAGCCAGAGGCTTACGATCCTATAGGAACTGACCGGACAAGGGGGCGCAAGCTTACTCGTGGGACGCAAGCCGGAGGCTTACGATCCTATAGGATTGCGAGAATGTAGGATTCCTATAGGATTGTGAGACTGTAGGATTCCTATAGGATTGCGAGAGTATAAGCAAGCGGGGGCCGATTTAGAGGTTGACGGCGACGCCGAAGCTGATGTTGAAGATGTTGAAGCGGAAGTTGGCGCCGGAGGTGAAGCGGCTGCCCAGGTCTTCGCCGTCTACGGTCTGTTTCTCATTGCGCAGGTGCACACCAAACACTCCGAAGGAGATATGGAATGTCACGGGTTCCATTACGTAGACGCTCAAACCGGGTGAGAAATTCAGCGCCACTTCCATCGTGTTGGTATGTGTGTTCTTCAGCACTCCGTTGAAGGGACGGGTAAAATCTGAATTACCGGATGAGAAAGCGAGCTCCACATCATTGAAGATACTGAATCGGCCTCTCCGGGTGATACCGAAATATTGGCTGTAAGTTATGGCCGCAGTATAGTTCTCGCTTCGGTAGGAGATGTCGTGGATATTAAAGTTCATATCCTCATCTATATCAACCTTGAATGAACCGATCTTGGCTTTGCCGGAGGTGTAACCCAGGCGCATGCCTACCGAGCGGTTGTTGCCGATAAAATAGGAGAAGTATGGCCGGATGGAGAACATATGACCTGAAAGATCTATATCCGACATGAGATCGAGCACTTCAAGATCTTTCGTAGAGAACTCTCCATATGAAGCAGTCACACCGATGCTCCAGATGCCTTTCGGGATATAAAGATAGTTGAAGAGTCCGCGGTCAAATCGACCTAAATTCCTGCTTTTAAGCACCATCTCGAGGGTATCGCCACGGAATTTAACTTTCTCATTCGGATCGAAATCCTCCCCTTGCATGTCTATCTCCCCTACCTGACGCTCTGCCTTCGAAAGCATCTCCGAGAGTTGCACGGGATCAATCACCGTGCCTGCGCCATTTACAAGTTTCTCTACCTGAGCATTAAGTGAATCAGGTATCCAGACGTAGCCACCGCCAGGGCGCACCGGGAGAGCACTCTCCTCAACGGCCTTTACCTCAACCGTCTCTACTACGGGCGCTACGGATGGCACAGCCGATTGAACCACACCGTTCACCACCGTCACAGGCGTCAGCCCGGATGAAGGAACCGTTGATAAAGTTACCTTTTTATTTGCAGGAACACCACCTTTCAAAGACACGGAATCGGCATAATACACTTCATCAACACGCTGAATCACTTCAGTGCGCTTGATCTTTTTCGTGGTGATGATGGTATCAATCTGCACAAGCGTGTCATTACGTACGATGGTCTCACGGCGCACGTTATCCTGAGGAGTGGCGGAAGGACGGCTCATGGCGGAAAACGCGAGAAGCAGCATGGGCAAAATAGCAAACTTTTTCATAACCGTCATAGATAAAATACCACTCCAAACTGTATGGAGAAGAGATTGATTCTGAAATTAGCCGATTTCGAGTTGCGATGGGAAACGTAGATCTGATCGCGGATCGACTTGGTTTTTGTATAGCTGAAACCGAGCACGCCGATGTTAACCTCCATTGCGGAATAGTTGCTCAGGAAGATGCAGAGACCCGGAGCCAAACCTACATCAAGTGAGAAGTTTGTCTCGTAGGCACCTGTAAGCGATTCGCCTATGCCGGTGGTGAGCTTGGCCTGACCTCCGCCCATCTGAAGCTGCAACTCATTGAAAAAGCCGAAACGCTTCGATTTACCTATCGAGAAATAATTGCGCATCATGGCCGTGACGTAATAGTTGTGGGCCAGACGATAAAGATGATCAATATTGTAATTTGTCTCTGAATCGAGAACAAAATCAGCATTTTCTATCTTGGTGAGGTTTCGCGCATATGAGAATCGGCCTCCTATAGCCAGATCATTAGCCACAGCATACATAAGCATGGGCGACACCTTGAAACTGTAGGTATCAGCCGAGAGCCCCTCGAGAATCAGAAACTGATATTTATTTTGGGTGGACATAGCATACGACACCGACACACCGGTGATCCACTGCCCTTTTGGCACGAACACCACCGATTCTATATCATGGCTGAATTCCTTCAGCTCCTCCTTTGGCGTTAAGGCCGCGGCCTGCGAAGTGGCCACTGTATCCGCCTGCAAAACTGCCATATCTGAAAGTGCTTCTTCATTCGCAGGAGCGGATGCATAGCTCAGCCCGCTGCCTGCAAGCATGGAAAGCAGCGTGAATATTAGATATATCTTAGTGCGAATCATTCTGCAAAATTACTCAACACTGCCCATTTATACAAAAATATCCCCATGATTTTGATTACCCTCACCCAATTTGGAGCTGAATAATCGTCTATTATAGAAAAATTTGTATCAAAATGCGCCAATCTGACCAAAAACAACTGCTTATATCCTAAGTATAAAAAAGCGCGGCGGCACACAGTCATCCCGACCATGCGCCGCCACTTATCATCATTCTGTTCCTGTTATTTATTTCTATTGTTCAAGATATTGAAAAGATTCTGAAGTCCGTTGCCCTGCTGGGTGGCAGTGGAATCAGTGGTCTGTGTAGCTGTTCCGTTAGAGCCCTGAGCCGAACCTGTAGAAGTCATCTTGAAACCGATGTAAGCACCCTCATAGCTGTCGAGGATTTTCGACATAGCCGAAGCTATCTTCATACCGCTGAATTTGCCTACAGAGGAGATGAGGCTCTTGAGCTTCTTTGCGTCAAACATAAGATCGATATTGTTGCCGCTCTTTGTCACGTAAGCCGTAAACTGGCCTATTTTCATCTTGCCGAGAGCCATGATATTGAACGTAAACTCTCCCTGGCCATCCTTGGCTGTGACAGTTCCACTCATAGGTATTCCTTTCACCTTAAGAGTGAACGTGCCGTCAGAATTGATTTCCAAAGGCATACCTGTGAGGCCGTACTGTTCATAATATGGCTGTAGTTTCGACTCTATCGCGGCAGCTCCGGCAATACCGCCGGCCTTCTGAAGGAAGTTGTCGCTCTTGAACGAAACAGCAGGACCATCCGAGACGTACTCACCTACTATATCATCCAAAGAAAGGTCGGATTTAGTAAATATGCCTGAAAGGAGGTTGCCAACCGTGCCACCGAGGCCATTGTTTGAGCCTGCCGCGTTTCCGAGACCGTTAAGAAGGTCTCCGAGGCTTTGAGCCTGAGCTGTTGCGCCTATCAAAAGCGCCACAGCTATAAAAATCATTTTAAGCTTTTTCATTTTTCTGTCTTTTTTGTGGTCGCTTTCTTGGCCGGAGCCTTTTTGGCGGCTGGTTTACTATCTTTTGTCTTCTTTTCTTCGTCTTTCTTCACAGCTTTGGCCGTAGCAGTTTTCTTGGCAGGAGCCTTCTTAGCTACTTCGGCTTTCGCCGGAGCCTTCTTTGCTGCTTTCTTTTCAACCGGTTTTTCAGCAGTTGCCGCTTCCTTCTCAGCTTTCTTCACAGTCTTGGCCGCCGTTTTCTTTGCGGGAGCCGCTTTTGCTTCCGTTTTCTTGGCTGCTGTCTTTTTGGCAACCGGTTTCTTATCAGCTACTTCATCTTTCTTGGCAGCGGCTTTCTTTGCGGGGGCGGCTTTCTTTGCGGGAGCAGCCTCAACCACAACTTCCACCGGAGCTTCAACCACTGCCTCAGCTACGGCTTCAACCGGAGTTTCCACTACTGCCTCAACAGCTGCAACCTCAGGCTTCACTTCCTCTTTAGCTGCATCCTTGCGTGCTTTTTTCTTCGGCAATGGCTTCACGAGACGGAGCACCTGAGCCGTACGGGCAGGGAGATACATCTTCAGCCAACCTTTGCCGGAGGGTGAATAGAGAGGATCAGGAGTGGTGAAATGCTTGACGGAGTCGTCTATAAGATCGTAACCGCCAAACTGAGGATCATCACTGTCGAGCACAACCTGATACTCACCGGCCGGAGCAAGGAAGCCATAGCCCTCGAAGCTCTGGACAGGGTTCCAGTTGAATACAAACACAAGATCGCCACGCTTGAACGCAAGCACCTGGTCGTCATCTTTCTCCCAGAGTTTCTCAACGGGAAGCTTCTGGAAATCGTAGACTCCTGAAACAATCTCGATCATAG
>CAZUNU010000068.1:0-14183 GCA_964622105.1 uncultured Sangeribacter sp.
CGGGTAAGATTGTCAACATCGTGATCTGATCATTAGCCTGAATCAACGTGATCAGCCCATCTCGCTGATTCCTCCATACAGTATAATCAAAAAGAGCTGTATCAAAGTTCTCCATTTGTAGGGACATGCCTCTGGCATGTTTTGATATCAACCGGATATCAAAAGATACATCGCGAAGCGATATCCCTATATTTCGTTGAATTTTGATGTAGCTCTTTTTTTAATATGCTTACTTCTCATGCTTCTTGCGCCCTCAGCAATAAAAAGGGGTGCCGGAGCGTTTTTTAATGTAATGAAACCAACTCTGTCAAAAATAGTATTTGCCACCAACAACGCTCATAAGCTTGAGGAGGCACGCGCCCTGGCGTCAGGGGCTTTCGAGATATTGTCTCTGTCGGATATCGGTTGTCACGACGAGATTCCGGAGACTGCCGACACCTTGGAGGGTAACGCCCTGATAAAGGCCCGATGGGTGAAGGACCGCTACGGATATGACTGCTTTGCCGACGACACCGGCCTTATGGTGGAGGCTCTCGATGGCGCCCCCGGTGTCTACAGCGCCCGTTATGCCGGCCCCGGTTGCACTCCGGCCGACAACGTAGCCCTCATGCTCCGCAACATGGAGGGTAAGACCAATCGCAAGGCCGAATTTGCCACAGTCATCGCCCTCTCGCTCGGCGGCGAGGAGCATCTCTTCAAAGGTACGGTCAATGGCACTATCGCTACTGAGCCTCATGGCCACGGCGGATTCGGCTATGATCCCATATTCGTGGCTGACGAATCCGGCATGGCGTTTGCCGAGATGGCTCCGGAGGCAAAGAATGCAATATCGCATCGCGGACGCGCCATGCGGAAGTTTATCGATTTCCTCATGCGTTGATAGCCTGTGCTTATGCGCCAATCAGATGCCTGATTTGATGGCCGGAGACAGATACCTGAATTAAAAGCCGGCTGTTCAAGCACCAATTAGATTAACTGACGATAATGAAACATATACTCTCTCTGTCAATCGCCCTCTTGTGCGCCGCCTCTGCGGCGTGGGCTAATCCCGACTGGAAGATCCATACCACATTCGATGAAGAGGTGTCGAGAATAGTCGATACCTCCAGGCATACATATTTCATAAGCCGCACCCAGCCTTACAATGTAAGCCAGACCCAGAACAAGGCCAATCTTTATTCTCTTTTCAGATACGACAAGGAGGCAGATGAACTCATGAGTCTTTCTGCCGATAATGTGCTGTCGGAGAATGTAGTGTCGTGCATAGAGTATTCTCCTGAGAAGAGGATGCTCGTGGTGGTGTATGCCAATCATAACATCGACCTCATCTATGAGGATGGAAAGGTGGAAAACATTCCGGGTTACATGCACGCCACGCTGACACAGCCGAAGGAGGTGAACTCTATATTCATTGATGCTCCCGCCGACCGCATCTATCTCTCGACCGGCTTCGGCTATGTGGCGCTCAACGACAAGAAGCTTGAGGTGGCCGACAGCCGCTTCTACGGCGTGCCGGTGAAAGGAATTTCACGCATAGGCGATACGCTTCTGCTCCTGACGGAGGATGCCCTTTACAGTGCTCCCGTAGCTGACCCGAGATACAGCTTGGGAGAATACTCCAAGGTGGCAGCTTTGCCCCAAGCCGATTGGATAGTGCGCGTGGGCGACGGTGTCAGTCTTTTGTGCTCCGGCTCAGGCGCAAGCCAGCAGACCTACATGCTTTCAGAGAAAGAGGGAGGTATTGCGCTCAGTGAGTTGATAAAAGGTCAATTCTATAACGTGGAGCATAATGCCGCGGGAGTAACCCTTGCAGGCGGCAATCATATTTTCCAGTATTATCCCGACGGTAAATCCGATATCATTGTGCGTCTGGAAGAAGACCGGAATATGGCCGCCGCTACCGCCGACATGTCGGAAGTGTGGTTTGGCAAGATGCGCAAAGGCATATGTAGTCGTAAATATTCACCGCAGGCCGAGGAGAAATGGACCATCACGCGCGACTATATGCTCCCCGACGCTCCGGCTCCTTTCCGCACTCCAAATATGGCCTGGCATGATGACTACGGGCTGCTTGTGGCCAATCATGGCTATGACCAGAATTTCCGCAATCATAGCATCGACTCTCCGATACTTCTCAGTGCATACACCGGCGGCATGTGGAGCCAGAAATCTCCCGTCTACACTTGGCCGGAGGGTGTGGCATCGCTCAAGAATCCCAACGGGCTCGCCGTTGACCCTGATAATCCCGATCTGGTATATTTCGGGTCGCTACTCAATGGTATAGAGCGTATAAATCTGGCAGACGGCTCCGACATCCTGCATATGTCGCGCACGAATGATCCTTTCCGTGCGCAACCGGGCTATGTGGAAATAGTGCCTGATCAGCAAGGCAAACCCTCGCCTGCTCTCAACGGTGATAAGTCATGGACAGCGCAATGTATGTTTTCGGCTCCTGAATTCGACAGCTACGGCAATATGTGGACGGCGCATTGCGACTGGGATGACCAGACCCCTCTCAAGACACACCTCTACTGCTGGGAAGCGGCCGACCGCCGGGCCTCCGTAGATGCGGCATCTTTCAGACCTATGAAGCGACTGAGCATCGACGGACAGACCACCTCCAATTATCAGTTCGTGAAACCTCTGACGGGTTCGCGCAACAGGGATGTCGTGCTATGGACAAGTGCCACGTATAAAGGCGACATGGTGTTCATGCATACTAACGGCACGCCTGCTGACCAATCAGACGATAAGGTGATCTCCATGCATTCTTATACGGATCAGGATGGAGTGGAGTTTGAGATTGGCTATATAACCCAATTCCTTGAAGATCCTGCCACCGGCTATGTGTGGGTGGCCCACGGAGGAGGTGTGTTCTATTTCAATCCCTCCGACTGGCTTGACGGCAGACTGAGAGTGACACGCGTGAAGGTAGCCAGAAATGACGGCACGAACTTGGCCGATTATCTCCTCAACGACGTAAAGGTAAACAGAATCGCCATAGACGGCAAGGGACGAAAATGGTTTGCTACTGCCGGAGCGGGTGTGGTATGCACCTCCTCTGACGGGCGCACAATTGAAGATGAATTCACTGCCTCCGATTCTCCATTGCCCGACGACATAGTTTATGGCGTGGCCTACATTCCGGCCACCAACTCCATGCTCTTCTCCACGGATATGGGTATGGCAGAATATTTCCTTCCTTCAGACGGAAGCGGCAGCCAGGCAAATGAAGCGAGGGCTTATCCTAATCCGGTGCGCCCTGACTATTTCGGTTATGTCACCATCGACAACATTCCGGAAGGCTCGCTTGTGAAGATTGTAGATTCAAGAGGCAATCTCGTAAAGGAACTTGGCTATATAGCCGGCGGAGAAACAAAATGGGATGTCACTGATCTGGCGTTCCGCAGGGTGGGGAGTGGAGTCTATTTCATTCTCACCTCCGGCGATGGCAATTCCGGCCAGACCTCTACAGTAGGTAAAATCCTGGTGGTGAACTAAAGGCAGGCCGGTGGTAAACAAATGACAAGCTGTTATTAAGCTAATCGGCCATAAAGGTGGCGAACTAAGAAAAAGAAATAAACAGAATCTAAAAAACTGTATCAAAGAGACACGCAATAATGGGAAAGAACAAACTGAAGAAATTTGCAGATATGGCCACTTTCCGTTGTGCCTTGCAATATCCCAGAGAGGTTTTGCTTTCCGAGGGTTTCCCCTATTACGGGAAGTGGAATCAAGACTTTTTCAGCCAGGCGGGGCCGATCACGCTTGAACTTGGCTGCGGCAAGGGAGAATACACAGTGGCTTTGGCCAAAGCGAATCCGGGCCGCAATTATGTGGGTGTGGATATCAAGGGAGCCCGCATGTGGAGCGGTGCCCGCACCGTAGAGGAGGAGCAGATTCCTAATGCCGCTTTCCTTCGTGCGGAGATAGAGAATATCGACAAGTTTTTCGCTCCTGATGAAGTAGATGAGATATGGATCACTTTCCCTGACCCTCAGATGCAGAAGACCCGCAAGCGTCTTACATCAACGCGTTTTCTGGAGATGTATGGCCGGTTCCTGAAGCCGGGAGGAGTGATCAACCTCAAGACCGATTCCCCTTTCCTATTTGAATATACGCGACGCCTGGCTGAGCTCAACGGCTTCGAGATTCTTGCCATCACCGATGATCTCTACGGCAGCGGCATGGCCGACCCTGTAAGCAGCATCAAGACCTATTACGAGAGCCAGTGGCTTTCACGTGGAAAGAAGATAAAGTTGATCAGTATGCGTCCCGGCTCACTCAAGGATCTTAAAGAACCCCCGGCCGATGACATCGAACGCGACGACTATCGCGCCTACACCAGGCATACTCCCATGCCGATGCCTGAAATGTGATGATAAAATACCAGGAGCCCTGCACTTTGAGTAGGTCTGAAAAGAAAATTCCGGAACTATAAAAATCATTCACCATGCAATTATATCCCAATCTTATACTTGACGCTCTCAAGAATGTAAAGTATCCCGGCAATGGCAAGACGCTTGCCGAGAATGATATGATAGAAGACGATATCCGCATAGATGGCAACAAGGTGTCGTTCTCACTGATATTCGACAAACCTACCGACCCCTTTATCCGCAGTGTGGTTCGTTCTGCCGAAGCGGCCATCAACACTTTTATCTCTCCGGAGGTAGATGTGAAAGGTAACATCGCTGTGAAATACCGTAAGCCCTTGCCCGAGAAGCCGGCCACTCCACTTCCGGGAGTTAAGAATATCATCGGCATATCGTCAGGTAAAGGTGGCGTCGGCAAGAGCACTGTGGCCGCCAACATCGCAATCTCGCTTGCTGCCAAAGGCTACAAGGTAGGACTGCTTGATGCCGACATATTCGGGCCATCGATGCCCAAGATGTTTGGTGTGGAAGGGGAGACTCTCTATATGATAAATAAAGAGGGGCGCGACTGGATCGAGCCTGTCGAGAAGTATGGCGTGAAAATGCTTTCGATAGGATTCGTGGTTGATAAGGACAGTGCCGTGCTGTGGCGTGGCAGCATGGCCAGCAATGCTCTCCGCCAACTTATCGGCGACGCATGGTGGGGCGATCTTGATTACTTCCTTATCGATATGCCCCCCGGCACGAGCGACATCCATCTGACACTCGTACAGACCCTCCCCATCACAGGCGTCGTGGTTATCTCCACTCCGCAGGAAGTGGCATTGGCAGATGCGAGAAAAGGTATTGCCATGTTCAAAAGCGACAAGATCAACGTGCCCATTCTCGGATTGGTGGAGAATATGGCTTGGTTTACACCTGCTCCGCATCCTGATGAGAAATATTATATTTTCGGTGACGGTGGCGCCGTACGCCTGGCTGACGAATTAGGCGTGAAGCTACTTGCGCAGATTCCTCTGGTGGCCGACATATGTTCTACGGCCGATCTTGGCGCGCCGGTGGCAGTGGATTTGGCCGAGCATGGAGAGGCGCCGTTGAATCCGGAGGTGAAAGCTTTCGGTGATCTTGCCGATGCCGTGGTCAAGGCTTGCGATGAGCGCAACTCCCAGCTGCCTCCTACAACTGTAGTGCAGACTCATTGAATTGCAACTAAAAAACCATGATGGGCGATACGCTATTAGCGTATCGCCCATCATGGTTTTATCAGGCGAAAGTGTAGTTTTTTCTTATCTGGCTTCTGCGGCGCATCCGGAAGATGAAGTTTCCGATTGGGTGCCAAAGCAAAAACAATGGGAACGACCACCAGAGGCAAATAGACTCCAGACGGCGTGCTGTGCGACGATATATCAGAATCTCCGTAGTCCACACTACAATCAGGAAAACCGCCGCTGCTATTATGCCTATATAGGAGGGTAGGCCTGCAAGAGCGGCACAAACAGCTCCAAGTAGGGTGAGCCACTGCATGATCGAGCCTATTCCGGCGCGCACGAAAGGAAGCTGTGGCAGGAATCGGGCAGTGAACTGATAGCGTTCCTTTGTAGCGGCCAGCACTCGTCCGGCGGCTTCTTCCCATTCTGTGGTGAGGATCGAATCAGGAGATATGGCTACGGCTGTATTGTTGCCATCCATTATGGGAATAAGGAAAATGTCGTCGTCGCCATTTACGAGAGTCAAGGTCTGAGAGTAACCTTTCTGTTGGAAAAATAGCTCGCGGCGGTAAGCCAGGTTGAAGCAATCACCTCTATATGGATTACCCATGCAAGCCGATCCTATCCACTGGCAGGCCGTGAGCGTGGCGTCCATCTGGCGATACCATTTGTTGGCTCCGTGAAGCTCCAGGAAATCAACGTGGGTATAGCCAAGCACAATGTCAATGGATTGGTCAGCAAGGAAAGGATGCATCATCTCAGATAGCCATCTGTCGGAGGGTATGCGGCAGTTGGAAGCCGTAGTGAGGGCTATGGTTCCTGTGGCAGCTTTCATGCCTACTGTATAAGCCAACTTGCGTCGGCTGAGATTGTGAACATCGTATGGGATGAAGGTGATGTAGAGATTCGGATATTCGGAACCGAACCTCTCCTGAAGAATGCCTAAAGTCTCGGCGCTGCCTTCATTCACAAGAACCACCTCGAAATTCGGGTAATCCTGACTCATTACCCTCTTGATATAATTCTCCGTCTCCTCTATTTCCGTGTAAGCGTATACGATAACGGACAATTTCGGAAACATGCTTTTGTCGACCTCTTCAGTCTTATCGGCTTCATAAGACTCTTCAGATGCTTCGGATGCGCCTACGGCTGTTCCTGCATACCATATAGGGATAAATCGGGTCCAGAAGGCAAGCAGTGCTGCCAGTGCGGCTGTAGCCAGCCCTATCCATACCAGAGGGTCGAGATTGAATTCGAAATCCATAATCAAATATTAAGCTGGCTCCGCAATAGGAGCGCGTTTAATCTTTCTAATCTGCCATGTAAGCATGAATGCTGTCACCACCGAGGCCACAAAGTCGCAAATAGGATAGCAACTCCACACTCCGTTCAAGCCATAGTATCGTGGCAATATTAGCAAGAGAGGAATCATGAAGATGATCTGGCGTGTGAGTGAAAGGAACACGGCTTTTCCGGCCATTCCCAGACTCTGGAAGAAGTTGGTGCCCACAATCTGGAAACCAACGATCCAGAAGGTCATGGTCGTAATCTTAAGACAGTTGACGGCACAATCTATCTGCTGTTGATCCTGCATGAACATCGCGGCGATAAAGCGTGGATTCAGTGCACCGATGAGGCTGCCGATCGACGTCACTATCACTCCGCATATTATTGCGAGGCGCAGGGTGCCGAAAAGGCGGTCGAATTTCCGGGCTCCGTAGTTATAGCCGAGGATAGGCTGCATGCCCTGGCATATGCCGATCACGACGAACACGAATATCGTGACGAATCGGTTGAATACCACTACAGATGCAATGGCATCATCGCCTCCATAAGTAAGGAGAGAGTTGTTGACAATCGCGTTGATTGCCGAACCCGCAACATTGATAAGGAACGGCGCCATACCGATGTAAAGAATAGACTTTATCACCGGCCAGTTGAACTTGAACGTTCCTTTCACGAAATGAAGCGTGCTCTTCTTCTGGAAGAAGTGGCTCATGACGAAGAAGGCAGTCACAAGCATGGAGATGTCTGTGGCAATAGCCGCACCCTTGATGCCCCAGTGGAATCCGAAGAGGAAAAGCGGAGCGAGAATGGCGTTCATGCATGCACCAATCATATTGGTATACATCGCCTTCCCCGGATACCCCGTGGCTCTCATCACATTATTGTAGGAGAATGTCAGGTTCATGAGCACCATTCCCGGGAGCACCCACAACAGGAATTCCCGTGCATATGGCAGCGAGTTGGGAGATGCACCGAATATTTTCAGGATCGGATCGAGGAATATTGCGAAAAGCGTGATATAAGTCACTCCGATGAGCACTGTAAGCTGCACTGAGTTTCCAAGGATTATCTCAGCGCCACGCTTGTTGTTCTGTCCCATGACGATACTGACACGGGTGGCTGAACCTGCTCCGATAAGCATACCGAGGGCTGTGGCAAGATTCATGACAGGAAACGTCACGGCAATACCGCTGACGACATTGGGATCGTCTATGGCATGGCCGATCACAATGGAGTCAATAATATTATAGACGGCGGAAACGACAGTGCCTACCACGGCAGGCAGACTGTATTTCAAAAGAAGTTTCCATATTTTGCCATTGCCTAATTCCTGAAGGCGTGAGGCATTATCGGGCTGCGTCATTGTTATTGGGTTAATTTATGTGCAAAGTTACTAAAAAAGGTGTGAAAAGATAGTCTAAAAGTAAGAATCACTCAACAACCATCTATTTTATTAACCAAATTTAAAGGTAAATTATTAAATTTGTAGCATGAAAAATCATGTCTATATCTTTATAGCGCTTTTTATGGCTCTCATCTCTTTGGATGGGAGGGCCCAGCTTGTACCCGTGACCGATCAAAAGGAGTTTGTGGATTCCCTGAAAAAGGAACTGGACTACGGGCCCACCTATGGCCTGTATAAGGATAATTATTTCATCGTGGGCACGAATCCGACAGCTAAACCAACCGCTACAAATTCAGATGTGAAGTTTCAGCTCTCCTTCATGTTCCATCTCACGAAGGCCACCCTGCCTTGGAACTCTTATCTTTTTCTCCAGTATACGCAGAAGACTTTCTGGAATGTCTTTCAGGAATCGCTTCCTATGAGGGATATCAATTTCAATCCCGGCATAGGCTGGACCAAGCCCTTCTTCAGTAAAGACAGGTTTATCGGTAAGCTTACGCTGCTTCTTGAGCATGAGAGCAACGGACGCGATGGCGACGCTTCACGCAGCTGGAATAAGGTATCGATTTGTGGATCTACCCTCGTCGACGAATGGCTGATGGTTCATGCCAAATATTGGATTCCTATAATTGACGGACATAATAATCAGGATATCCTGAAATACTGCGGCATCTTCCAGGGAGGATTGGTGGTGACAAGCCGCAATAAGAAATGGACGTGGGGCCTGACTTGGGTGAAACGCCAGGGATGGAATCTCAACTTCAACACCATCTGGGAGACAAGCTGGCAGATATCAGAGAAGATGAACCTTAACCTCTATGCTCAATATTACAATGGATATGGCGAGTGTCTGATAGACTACAAGCAGTTTCATTCGCGCTTGCGCGTCGGCATAGTGTTCAAGCCTAAATTTTTCTCCGATTTCTGATCACTGCCTCACCACTTTCTGATCGCTGCTTCGCAGCTGAATAATCCCCAATAATCTATAACCCGAAATAAATTCCGCCCCCGGATCATCATCTTCTTGCATCTCTCCCCCGGAGGCTTGATCAACAAAATTCTGAAAGACCGATGGATCTGACCTCAATAATCGGCCGTGGATTTATCAAACAGGCTGAGAGAACCGACAGCTGGACCCGCAACAGCGATTCGCTACAACGCGAAGTGTTGCGCAGCCTTCTGGAGAGAGGACGTAACACAGTATACGGACGCCGCCATGATTTCGCTTCAATACTGAGAGAGCGCGATTTTGTGTCGGCTTATCGCTATAGAGTGCCCGATGTTGAATATGAGGAGATGCGCCCCTTGGTGATGCGTATGATAAAAGGGGAGAAGGATCTGCTCTGGCCGGGACGTTGCCGCGATTTCGCACAGTCGTCGGGCACAAGTGGAGGCAAATCAAAATTCATACCTATTACGAATGCGTCTCTTGAAGGCAATCATTACCGTGGAGGTTCGGATGCTGTGGCTCATTATCTGCGTCAGGTATCCGACAGTCGTATTTTCAATGGAAAGGCTTTCATATTAGGTGGCTCTTTTGCGAATACTTTGGGAATTAATCTTCCGGGCGTGCATATCGGCGACCTGAGTGCCACCCTTATCCGCCGCATTAATCCTCTGGCCAATTATGTGAGGATCCCCGATAAAAAAACGGCTTTGCTTCCCGATTGGGAGCGTAAATTGCCGGCTCTGGTTGCCGCGGCTAAAGATGCTGATGTCTCCAACATTTCAGGCGTTCCGTCATGGTTCCTGACCGTGATACGCAAGATCATGGAGGCCAAAGGCGCGGAGAAGATATCGGATGTATGGCCCAATCTGGAGGTGTTTTTCCACGGAGGCATATCCTTCGAGCCTTATCGAGATGAATACAAGCGGATCACTGACCCGTCAAAGATGCACTTCCTTGAGACTTACAATGCCTCGGAGGGATTCTTTGCCGTACAGAATGATTTCAAAGATAAGTCAATGCTCCTGATTATCGACAGGGATATATTCTATGAGTTTATCCCTGTAGACAGCGATGATCCTACGCCTCGCACCATATGGGAGGTTAATACGGGAGAGGTTTACGAACTGGTGATCTCGTCAAGTAATGGCCTGTGGCGTTATCATTTAGGTGATACTGTCCGGGTTACTCAGACTTCGCCCGTAAAAATCCGAATTGCCGGACGTACGAAGAGCTTCATAAATGCTTTCGGTGAGGAACTGATGGAAGATAATGCCGAACGGGCCATAGCCACTGCCTGCGATCGCTGCGGGGCTTCGATTCTCAACTATACTGCCGCTCCGCTTTTTGCCTCACGAGGTAGAAAGGGGTGCCATCAATGGGTGATAGAATGGGGTAATCCCCCTGCTGACGTTAAGGAGTTCGCGGCAGTGCTCGACAGTGAACTGCGTCGTCTGAATTCCGATTATGATGCCAAACGCAATAAATCGATCTTCCTTGACGGACCGCAGATAATTTCTGCACGCCATGGACTTTTCGAAGATTGGCTGAAAAGTGCAGGCAGTCATAAACTCGGTGGCCAACGGAAAGTGCCCCGTCTGAGCAATGACCGCCATATCATAGACCGCCTTCTGCAGCTCCAGTGAACCTTTCTGCTCTTCCGGAGGTTGTGAATCTAAGTTCTGCCGTTTCAGAACGTTTATGACTATGAAGAGAAACAGCTTATTCAGAATAGTGCTTGTGGCGGTTGTTATTATGGCTGCCGGAGTCTTCTCGTTGTCGTGTCATGGGGCTGATAACAAGAGGATAGTGGCTTACGTCACCTCCTGGGGAAAGACGTTGCCGGATCCAAAACTTATCACAAATATCAACTACGCTTTCGGGCACGTGACTGACAGCTTCGACGGAGTGCGGATTGATAATCCGGCTCGTTTGCGTAGTGTGGTAGATCTGAAGAAGAAAAACCGCAAGCTTCAGGTGCAGCTCTCCATAGGAGGCTGGGGTAGCGGCAATTTCAGCGAGATGGCGGCCGATCCGGCTAAGCGTAAGGCGTTTGCTCTCGACTGCAAAAGGATAATGGATGAATATGGCCTCGACGGAATAGATATCGACTGGGAATATCCGGGCAGTTCCCGAGCCGGGATAAGTAGCTCAAAATCGGATATATCTAACTATAATCTTCTGATGAAGGATTTGCGTGAGGCATTGGGCGACAAGGCTCTTCTTACTCTGGCTTCACCGGCTACCATGGGATTTTATGAGTTTAAGCCTATGCTCCCTTACGTTGATTTCATAAACGTGATGGCTTATGATCTCAATCGTCCTCCCTATCATCATTCCTCACTCTTTCGTAGCCAGTTGAGTGGTGATATGACTGGAGATGAGGGAATCCGTGCTCACGTGTCTGGTGGTATTCCTCCCGAGAAACTTGTATTAGGAGTGCCTTTTTATGGTCATGGAGATAAGAAAATATACCCCGATTTTGTAGACTACAACAAACTCGCACTGAAAGAGGGCTTGGTGGAACGTTATGATGAAAAGGCGTGTGTTCCATACTATGAAGATGAAAACGGGCGTCTGGTTATGACGTTCGATAATGCCCGCTCCTTGAAACGCAAGGCTGAATACGTAAAAGAAAACGGCCTTGGCGGCATAATGATCTGGGATGCAGGCGGCGACACAGCCAACCACGACCTCCTCAAGACAATCAAGAAAAACCTTAAATAATCGCCGAAGACTTGCTGATATCATTATCAGGATTACTTTTGTCATCTTAACATAGAGGCACAGAAGATTAAAAAGCTATGGTAGATGTTGGATATATTTCGAATTTTTATCTAACTTTGCAAGCGGATGGATTGTGAGCAGACAGGCAGAGGCCCGTCTGATAACATTAAGGTAAAATTTAGGAAGCGCTTTATGCTTATCTCGTATTTGGAAACCTGAGAAACTTTCAAATAGTGTATGGGAAATGGCATAGCGGTTCTCACGTGCATAGCGTGGGCTGCTATATCTACATCTTTACACTAAGGTTTTCTCAGGACCGCCAAATACAGAAGTGACATAGCTGGCTCACGTTTCCATTTATTGAATTAATCTCTGACTGAGCCATAAGAGAAAAGTAACAGACTATGAATCGATTTTTATTTTACACAGTGATGCTGCTTGTAGCTTTGATCGTGCCCTCTTGCGCAGATCATGATGATCCCCAACTTGCACCCATTGATACTACACAGGTCAAGCTCAACGCTTCGGTGAGTGTGGCGCCTAATTCCACATGGTTGACTACCGGTGAAGAACTTACTATCAAGGTGGGGGACATTGAGATGGCGGCTCCCAAAGGAGTGGTGTTGAGAAGTATTTCCCTGGTTGCTAATAATGGCACCGTAAGATACGACCTCGATAATAAACCATATTCAGGTGAACCGCTGGAATTCAAAGTTCCTTTAACAGGCGTGAGAGGTCGGGTTAATTTCTCACTCAGAGGCAATCTGATAAAGAAAAACAGTCGGGATGCAGAGATCCTAATAGCCGATAATATCCAGAAAATTGTCTTTTCAGAAGAACCGAAGTTGGAGTGTGAGGGCTTGCTGAATGTCACGGTTAAGAGCACTTCAACCACCGGTGAGGAATATTCACGATCTTTTGAGGTTAGCTCTATCGATAAATTCACTATCCCTGTACCACAGAGTGAGCTTTACTGGACACCAGCTTCCGGCACAGCGTCAACAATTGAGGTTTCGTTAGCAAGCAGCGCTGAAGCAAGTAGTCCTAACACTACGTTTGATTGCGCGATTGTAAAGACGGCAATAGGGGCGTCCTCCGGAGCACCCTCCACCATTACGATGACGCTCCCCAACACTCCCGGTTCACTGAACGGCGCCAACCTCAAACTCTACGTTATCACCTCTTATTACGGCACCTGGGAGAACGTCACCATCGACCCCTACAATCTCACCAGCGTCTTCGATATTATCGAGACGGAGTGAAAAAAACCTCCTGTCCAGTTGATAAAAGATTGTGAATGTCAAGTCCTTATAGATTTGAAAATCGTTGAATCTACCGGTAGTGGTTCCGGAACAAAGTACATTATCCCCAAGAAACATAACATTTCAATTAAATAAAAGTACAATATTCACAGCTAAAGAAACAAGAGAAGGCCAGGCAACGTGAAGCTATTCTCGGCTATCTTGATAGCGTTGATACGATCACTAATGCTGAAGCTCGCACACTTTTAGTGCTTCGATATAAAGATATGGCCTATGTATCTCGTCTGCTGACTTCTCTTCTAAAATAGGTGAAATAGCGCTTGCACCTAATTCAAAACCAAACCGACGTGTGTACCAACGCAAAATAAATTCAGACTAATTCGCTTGTAACTTCGCTTGACGTAATTAATCTTTTGTATAAATGTAAGTAACATTATTTTAACTAAATATGGTAAATTAATTTTGGAAATTCGCTTGCAAAATCACATAATAGCAGTGGTAAAGAAAGATAAAAATAATCTGTATGGGCCACCTCTTGACTTGGGAAGTGATTATTCTGAATCGTTATCAGAGTAGCAAGCCGATCCTGTAAATATACTCCTCTCTCATCTTTAAGGGTTATTTCAATTTTCAGACCAAGGGGTATTAAGGATATTCAAAATGGTTTGGTTCTTGGCCTTACCGTTGCCTCCTTCTATGGACACAAGAGTATGCAACCCTACCTTGGCCAAAGCAATCAGGGTGGGTTGGGTAATATTTAGTGATTTTCTTCTCTCAGTAGCCATAGATTACTTACATCGTGTAGCCAAATCTGGTATAAAACATCAGATTTCGCTACACGATGTAAGTAAAATTTGGTATTTTAGAAGTCTAAATCAGGTCTTATATTCTGTTAGAACCTATTGGCTTATTGCTGGTAGGTTGCTCCTCAGCAGAGCCTGCTTCCTCTTCAGCCAACTCACAAAGATACGC
>CAZUNU010000069.1:0-14000 GCA_964622105.1 uncultured Sangeribacter sp.
TGTGAAGTTTGATTATTATGAGATGGGACTTCTTCAAGACGGACAGAGCAAGACTTACAACAATGTTTTTCCATCACTCAACATCGCCGCACAACTCGGACAAGTCAGGATGGGTCTCAACTATACCAATAAGACAGTACGCCCGGGCTACGGTCAACTTGACGGTGCGATCAGCTACATCAACCGTCTCACTTATGAGACAGGTAATCCCTATCTTAAACCTACGAAGTTGCAGACTGTGGAATATATGGCGCAATGGCGTAGCTTCTTTGCACAACTCTCTTATACCTACTTCAAGGATGGTGTATACCATATCACCGAGCCTTACGGTCCGGACGGAGAGGCTACTATCATACGTACAGCAAATCTCAACCATCGACACTATCTTCAGGCATTCATAGGCGGTAATTTCCAATTGGGAGTATGGCAACCCAAAGTGAATGTCGGCATGATGAAGCAATGGCTCACCCTGCCGGTCAATGGCGAGCCAATGAATATGAATACCCCGATGTTCATGTTGCAATGGCAGAACTCTGTTCACCTTCCTTTTGATATCTGGCTGAACGTGGATGCACAACTGATGACTCGCGGTTGGGACACCAACACACGCCTGACAAATGCACCTTGGTATATCAACGCCAAAATCTACAAGGCATTCTTCAAGGACGCTTTCAGTGTTACGGTCGAAGCTAAGGAGCTTTTCAACTCTGCCAAAAACAATTTTAATCTTTACAGCGATGCCGTTCAGATACAGCAGAAAAACTTTTCACCCAACCGATCAGTAATGATCACTCTGCAATACCGATTCAATACCACTCGCGACCGCTATCGTGGCACGGGAGCAGGCAACTCAGAGAAATCACGATTCTGAACATACTTTCATGCAAGGAATGGAAGCTTCCGACTTAGCTGTCGGAAGCTTTACTTATCTTTACGTGGTGGTATGACAGAGTCAGGAAATTGAACAGGAGCCTTAAACCTCAACGCTTTGAATAATCCCTTGAATATTACATTAGCCTTGACGAACTGGCCGGTACGGAGGAAGTAGAATCCGTCTTTCAGGAATTTCTTCAGAGACCTCACTCTACTCAAAGCTGAACCATATTTAAGTTCATAGTAAAAGTTATTTCTCACATTAAGTTCAAACATCTTCACACGGGCCGGATCGCTGATAGTCCTCAGACTCAATACTCCCCCGGGCCTCATATGCTGAATTTTACTCTTCCCTATGAGATATGAGGGATAGCGTCGGGAAATACGTGTGGTGTACTCGGTATCATCTCCCCAGATGAACAACTCTTTTATCGGCAAACCAACCTCTTTTATCACTTCTGTTGATAAAAATACGGATACGAACGTGGCAATATCCACTTTCAGGTAGCCTTTGTCAAGATACTTGTTCCATTCCTCATACCCTATGCCATTCAGAGTCCTGGAGATGGTTGGCACATTAACTGTCTCACCTTGTGGATTCAAGACGTTGCTGCATAAGAAACCGACATCGGTATGCTCCGACAAATCTCGGTAAGCTGCCACCAACTCTGCCAGCGTATCAGGCTTTGCCACGATGTCATCATCCATTATCCACGCATAACTGTAACCATTCTCAGCTATATATTTCAAGGCTGTGAAGAAACCACCCGCCCCGCCTACATTCT
Organism: uncultured Sangeribacter sp.; assembly: GCA_964622105.1. Lineage (GTDB taxonomy): Bacteria > Bacteroidota > Bacteroidia > Bacteroidales > Muribaculaceae > Lepagella. The sequence goes on from CAZUNU010000069.1 coordinate 1,659, forward strand.
CCTGATTTATCACCATGATACCCTCTAAAGTCGACAAATATTCTGTCGTCCCGTCAGTAGAGCCGTTATTCACTATCAATATGTCTGTCGGCTCGGTTTGCCGCTTTATTGATTGCAGGGCACCTTTCAATAACTCAAGGCGATTATAGGTGACGATAGCCGTGCAAATTGAATTTTTCATGATCACTTGAAATACGTGAATACTTTTGATATGATCGGAGCCATATCGTAATACTTATATTCAGCCAGTCTACCACCGAAGATCACATCCGGATCATTTTTTGTGAGTTCATGATATTTTTCGTATATTTCCTGATTACGTCGGTCATTGACAGGATAAAAAGGCTCAATCCCGGCCTCACACTCCATTGAATATTCTCTGGAAATAACCGTCTTGGGATTATCATAGACTGATGAGCCGAAACTCTCAAAATGCTTATGCTCAATCACTCGTGTATAGGGGATATCAGCCGAAGTATAGTTTATCACAGCATTCCCCTGCCAATCAGGGGTATCAAGTACCTCTGTATCGAAATATACATTACGATACTCAAGCTTGCCGTAACGATACCCGTAAAACTCATCGATCTTGCCTGTAAATACTATTTTACTTGCCACCGATTCCCAATGCTTCCTATCCTCAAAGAAGTCTGTATTGAGCCTAAGTTCTATATCTTTAAGCAATCCGCCGATCAACCTATTGTATCCTCCTATCGGAATCCCTTGATAAATATCGTTAAAATAGTTGTTGTCAAACGTAAATCTCACGGGCAGACGCCTTATAATGAACGGCGGCAGATTGCAGCATTTTCTGCCCCATTGTTTTTCGGTATATCCTTTGATAAGACGCTCGTAGATGTCTTTTCCTATTAACACCAATGCCTGTTCCTCAAGGTTACGCGGCTCCACTATGCCCTCCGTCAACATTTGCTTTCTTGCCTCATATCTCTGCTCTTCGAGTTTCAGCAGAGCATCCTCCGGAGTCATCACACCCCACATCTGATAGAATGTATTCATATTGAACGGAAGATTATACAGCTTTCCATCCGGAGCCTTGGCAAGAGGGCAATTGGTAAACCTGTTGAAAGGAACTATTGAATTAACGAAATCCCAAATCAGCTTATCAGAAGTATGAAATATATGCGGGCCATACCTGTGTACGTTTATTCCTTCAATTTCTTCGCAGTAGATATTTCCACCGGCATGATCACGTTTGTCAATGACGATGCAGCTCTTGCCCTGACGATGAGCCATATGAGCAAAAGTAGCACCGAACAATCCGGATCCGACGATCAGATAATCATATTTCATAAGCTGCCGTGAATTGTTAATTTATCCACAGAATAATGGTGCGATCCCTGGATAGCATGCACGTCTGCAAGCCATATATCCCCCATCTTGACCCATGTCAATCACATGCGTTCAACTCAAAGTGAAAGACCGGAATTTCATCTCATAATGTGAAGATGCGGGCACCTAAGACGGGATTACGCAAAGTTAATTGAAAAATTTGAATTTGATATAAAAAAACATATTTTTGACCGAGTTTATCATTTTCGCTCTATCTTTTAGAACTACTCCTCAAAAAGTGTTATATTTGCCATAAGAAAGCAGACGGGCAGGCAATTCCTGAGCGTAAGAGTGACTTAAATATGGATTAAACTGCCTTTATATTTTGCAAGAGTATTAAAAATCTGAACACTGACCATAAAAGTATGAAGATTCTATTCATAGGCGACTATTCAAATATGCACGCCTGCTTAGGAGCTGAATTAAAGCGTAAAGGCCATCAGGTGACGGTCGTATCCGACGGAGGGGGCTTTCTCGGCTCGCAGACGGATATCCGGCTTGAACGCATTCCCGGAGCCGTGGGCGGCATGCGCTATCTGTTCCGGCTTTTCTCCATACTTCCACAGCTGAAGGGTTACGATGCTGTGCAACTTATCAACCCTAATTTCCTGTCGCTGAAACCGGGAAAGATCAAATATTTCTTTAATAGGATTCGTGAACAGAACGGGGGTATGTATCTATCCTTGTGCGGCAACGACTATTTTTTCGTTAAAGCATGTGATGAGGCAAAGATTTTCCGTTTCTCCGAATTCAAGGTTGGCGATAATCCTACAGAATTTCACAAAACTACTCCGGAAAGGATGAACGGATGGCTCTCAGAAGCCAACCGACGCTGGAACGAAGTGCTGTATGAGCATATTGACGGAGCCATGTCGGTGCTCCCCGAGTACGACATGGCCGCTCGCCCGTTATTGGGTGACCGCGTCCACTTCACTAACCTGCCTGTAGATTTATCCTATCTGCCTTTCTCCCCTTTGAATATCGACGGGCCATTGAAAATCTTTATCGGTATAAAAGCCGGTATGGAAATACAAAAGGGCACGGCTTACATGCTTTCCGTAGCTAAGGAACTTGAGAGGGAGATGCCCGGCAAGGTCAAGGTGGAATGTGTGCGTAATCTGCCTCTTAAGGAATATCTGAAACGGATGAAAGACAGTCATCTTGTCCTTGACCAATTTTTTGCATATTCTCCGGCCACCAACGCACTTCAGGCCATGGCCTTCGGAAAAGCCGTAGGCACCGGCGCACAACCGGAATATTATGATTTCATCAATCATCACTCCTCTCAACCCATCTTCTCCCTGTCTCCTTTGGAGGCTCCTTTGAAAGAACGTCTGCGTTCCTTAATTCTTGATCCGGCTCCATTAGTTGACATGGGGCGTGAAAACCGTAAGATTGTGGAGCGCCACAACGATGTAAGTATCGTGGCTGATCGTTTTCTCAACGTCTGGCAAAGCTGAAGTTATCCTGATCGTCCTGCAGAAAAAAATCATTTGGCAAGATAATGGAAAGGAAGGAAGTGAATCCATACCGCAGTATACTCCGGGGGCTATCTCTCTTCGGAAGCGTGCAGGTACTGCAGATGCTCATCACTCTCGTGAGGGGCAAACTCGTAGCTATCCTGCTCGGGCCATCGGGTATGGGCATATCCGCTCTTTTCACCTCATCTTCCAACACTCTTCAACGCTTCTCCTCCTTAGGCCTCAATCTGGCCATAGTGAAGGAGACGGCTGCAAAAAACGATGATCCCGAGGCTTTGGCAGAGACGCTCTCCGTAGCCCGGCGACTGATAACAGCCACGGCATTGATGGGAGCACTCTTATGCATTCTCTTCTCTCCTCTGCTGAGCCGGGTAACATTCGGCGACGGAAGGATGACCCTGCAGTTCATGCTGTTGGGAACTGCCGTGGGTCTTTCGGTAGCTTTCAACGGGAAACTCTCCATATTGCAAGGCATGCAGGAGGTGAAACTCATTTCACGAGCGTCAATAGTAGGTGGTCTCACGGGTCTGTTTGTAGGGGTGCCGCTCTATTGGCTCTTTGGAGACGAGGGAATCGTGCCGGCTATGGTGGTCTATGCCCTGGTGATGTATCTATTCTATTCTGTGTCATTATCAAAATCCGTGAGGCTTCCGGCTGTAAAATTTATTTGGCAGAGCCATAAGCCGATAGTGAAACAGCTGATAGGTCTCGGAGTGCTGCTTATGACCAACGACCTCATTGTGGCATTGGTGCAATACCTGATAAACATCTATATCAAAAGCCATGGTTCAACCGATGCCGTCGGCCTTTATCAGGCAGCAAATTCCATCACCGCCCAATATGCGGGAATCATATTCACAGTCATGGCCATGGATTATTTTCCACGGCTATCCAAAGCTGTAGGAGATAATGCTGAGATGCGTATGGTGGTCAACCGCCAGATGGAGATCACGGCTCTGTTCATAGCTCCCGCAGCCTCGCTGCTTATTCTCACGGCTCCCTTGGTGATACGCCTGCTTCTTACCAGCGAGTTCCTCACAATCACTCCATTGATGAGATGGATGGGAGCCGGCATCCTTATGCGCGCATTGATGGTGCCTTTAGGATATATATCTTTCGCCAAAGGCAACCGCAAATTGTTTTTCTGGATGGAAGGCATAGGCTGTAATCTCATGACGCTTCTCTACAGCTGCATTTTCTACCGGTTTTTCGGCCTTATAGGCCTTGGCTATGCACTCGTGGCCGACAATTTCTCCTGCCTGATAGTGTATTACATTGTCAACAACCGGCTCTATGGCTATACCTTCAACAGCGATGCCGCACGCTTCTCCCTGTTCGCGATAGTTGCCGGAGGGGCGGTGTTTGCCACAACGTTTATTCCTGACCAGACGGTCGGTTATGTCGCAGGCGGTGGTTTGACACTCCTTATAATCGTCTACACGGGTATCATGCTCCGCAAAAAGCTACGGAACAAACAGGAGGAGGTATAAGCATGTCTTCGGGTGAACGGTGCCACCCGGATTATTCCGGGTTATCTGATCCACTCAAGCGGATTAAGCTTCTCCCGGTTGCGCCATACCTCGAAGTGGATTGAACCGTGACCACGGTTATCCTCATCATCGGCCAGCACTCCAAGCTTATGGCCAGTGCTGACTGCATCGCCAACTTTTACAGCAGGTGCGGAGATATTGCCATATACGGTATAGTAACTGCCATGATTCACTATGACAACTGTATTATAGCCCGGAATCATGTAGACGCCTGACACTTTTCCTCCGAATACAGCCACAGCAGAAGCTCCGGAAGCCACTTCCACGTCTATACCGGGGTTATCGTAGACAATATCAGGCAAATCGGGTAATGACTGTCTGCCGAAACGGCTCTTAACACGGAAAGTTCCTGACACGGGGCGCGGCAAGCTACCTTTCATCTTCGAGAAATCTCCTGAAGTTTTTGCAGGAGTCTTTGCTACGGAAGGAGCACTGCGTGACGTTTCCACCTTGCTCACGGCAGCTACCTCGCCCGTGGCATCAGTTCTCGGAGTGCGCTTTCTGGCATCTGCAAAGCTCTTTGAAGATGCCTTTTCTTTGGCACCCTTCTCTTTGGCAGCTTTGTCGGCAAGTGCCTTTTCTTTGGCAGCCTTTTCCTTCGCAGCTTTCTCCTTGGCCGCTATCTCTTTCGCGGCATTTTCCTTAGCTTTTTTATCAAGGGCGGCTTTCTCCTTCGCTGCCTTGTCGGCAGCCTTTTTTTCTGCTAAAAGTTTGCTTTGGATTGCCTTGTCTTTGGCAGCCTGATCTTTAGCAGCTTTGTCAGCTGCGGCTTTTTCCTCGGCAAGGCGACGTTCCTCTGCCCTGCGGGCCTCCTCCGCTTCCAGGCGTGCCTTTTCCTCGGCAGCTTTTCTGGCGGCCTCTGCCTCACGACGGGCTTTCTCCTCGGCAGCTTTTCTTGCCTCTTCAGCCTTGCGCTGCTCCTCGGCTCTGCGCTGCTCCTCGGCAATAAGGGCAGCTATGCGGCTGTTGAGTTGATTGGCCTCAGCCTGCTTCTTTGAAAGATGGCTTTTCAAGGCCGTGCCATTCTTCCGTAAGTCTGCTACTATGGCATCCTGCTTGGCAAACTGCTGCTGAAGCACTGTCTGATCTTTCTGCTGACGCTTCAACACTTCATCTTGCTCGAGGCGTATCTTGGCCAGGTCCTCCTTCTGGGCCTTAAGCCGGGCAGTGGTGCTGTCTATCACCCCCGACTGACGTTCCTTCCATTCGGAGAACTGTCGCAGATAGCGCATCCTGCGAAGGGCCTGACTGAAATTTTCGGATGCGAAGATAAATGATAAGGCTGAATTTCCACCCTTTGCCAGACGCATCTTCTTCACCGCTTTCAGATATTCCTCACGCAGACGCTTGAGTTCCTTCTCATTGGTAGCGATCCCATTCTCCAGACCTGAAATCCGGCCGTTTAGACCATCTATTGTTGAGGCTGTGGCAGCTATCTTATTCTTTGAGACTCCGATCTCATCCTGAATTTTCCCGAGTTCATTCAGCCCGCTCTTCACCTGGCGTTCGTTCTCCTGAATCTGCTGTTCGGTCTGCCGTATCTCCCTATGGGTGGCCTCCTGGCGTTTCTTCACATCCGCCGATGTCTCCGGAACAGCTTTTCCGGCAGACGTTTTCTTACTGCTTGACCTTCGGGCAGCAGGCTGATTGGCAGCAGCCTTCTGGGTTGCGACCTTTTGAGTAGCGCTCTTCCGGGTTGTTGCTTTTTGCGTATTGGCCTTTTGAGCGGCAGGAGTCTTCTGAGATGTGGCCGATTTTTTTTGCGTGCCGGTGGTCTGTTTCTTTTTTTCTGTAGTCTTATTTACAGTGGTCTGCTGAGATGGAGATACGGCAAAAGCCTCCCCACCGCCTACAACAGGCAGCAAAAGGAGACCCTTGACGGCTAAGCCGGTTATCCAGGAGGAGATTGGTTTCATATGCCAGATGACTTCAAAAAATCTTTCAGGTCAACCCTTTTGTATTTGGAGTTGAGTTTTATGCGGTCGAAGGGTTTTCCTTTCCATTCAGGATCATCAAATTCAAGAGTAGCCTGTATATTTTTCTTTTCCGACCGGTAAAGGAACTGCATGTCATAACCCTTCTCGAAATATTCGTAAGCCAAGGTGACAGACACATCCGGTGTAGCCTCAGGGAGCACGAGAAGAGCCACGGGCCAGAACTCACTGTCGAACACGTAACCATAGTTCACTCCCGGGATAGAGTTCTCCTCCGTCACTACCAATGAATAGGTGGTATCGTTTTCGGAATAGATCTCAACTGAGTCTTCTATCTCATGTGAAAGCTGACCGAGGCCGGGAAGTGCAACTCTTCCGAGAAAAAGATTCTGCAGGTCGGAGAGTCCCCCGGGATAGAAAGAAAACACTTTCTCAAGCGATTCCTCCACATATACCTTATTCATTTTGTTGACCACGAGCGCTGTGCTGTCTGTGATCTCGGCGCGGCCTACCTCCCCCACAAATGGAGCTCGCAGTGAGATGTAGATGGAGCTGTCGCGCTGCATGAATATCTTTACGCTTGGAGTGACCGGAAGACCGGCCATTTTCAGTTTACCGTTGATCGTAACCTGCTCCCAGTCATTCCAGGGGGAGATGATTGAATCCACCACGGCATGACGCATGTCGGCATCAAGAGGCAATTGTGCAGCCATCTTTCCGGAAGCAAACATCACGCCTGCCAACAGGAGCATGCAACGGATTATCCTTATAGCAATAATTTTCACTTTATATTTCTGTTAACAATTCAAGTATCCGACATCCGGAAGCACATAGGGTTTAACCCTACAGGGAATTCTCCATTTACTCAAAGAAGAAGGTCTTATGAGTCACCTTTTTCTTCAGCAATGCGTTATCAGGTTCCAGCTCGAGGGCTTTCTTCCAATTCTCCAGCGCTTTCTCAGGCTCATGATTCATGAAAAGGATGTCGCCCATATGGTTATAGAACTCCCCGGCCGCTTCACCGGCCTGTTCCGCCTTTTCTATAGCCTTCTCCTGAAATTCGAGAGCCTCCTTGTATTCCTTTTTCTTGAATAGAACCCAGGCCATTGTGTCGAGATAGGTTTCATTGTCGGGAGCGAGCTCGATTGCCTGTCTTGCCATAGACTCAGCCTTGTCCAGGTCGCCGTCATGCTCGCTTAGGAAATAGGCGTAGTTATTCAGCGAGAGGGGATTATCCGGATTGAAGAGCAAGGAATTGTCGTAGGCTGAGTAAGCCTTCTCCAGTTGATCCGCACCGTAATACATATCTCCGAGCATGCTGTAATAGGAACTGAGACGGTTGAGGGTCTCATAGTTCATATTCTTCATTACAGAGTTGTCTGTGATGGTCTGATCGATGGGGAGCTCCTCCGAATAATAATGGATAAGATTGGCAAACATCTTCTCGGCCTCATCATATTTCTTGGCCATAGTGGCACCGGAAGCATAAAGCAGACGCATCTGGTCGTTGGCCGCAATATGCGAGGTGGCCTTGTCGAATGTCTCCATCACGTCGTCTCCCTTGTCGGCGGCAAGCTGATAGCTCATCAGTTGCTGCCAATACATCGGATTAGTTGAATCCAGGTCTATGGCATATCCTATCAGGCGTATGGATTCCTCATAGTCATTCTTGGCGCCACTGTAGCGTGCAGCTAAATCGAGCACGCTCGGCTCATGCGGATACTGCTCCATCAGCACCTCAAACAGATGATCCCCACGCGCTGTGTCGCTCTTGTCGTCAAGGAGAGTCTGCAGATATTCGCCGAGAAGCGACAGTTTTTCCTCCATCTCGAAATCCTCTGAGAGAAGCGCCTCATACACCTTGCGGTCGTAGCCGATGCTGTCGCCCATATTCTTGTAATATGTGGCCAGGGAGAGTTTGGCCGGGCCATAATCAGGATTAAGAGCTTCAGCCCGCTGATAGGAAGCGAGCACGGAGTCGGGGTTTTCTATCACTTCATAGAGATTTCCCTTCAGTATATGATAATTCGGTTCACGAGGATTCGTGGCGATCAGTTCGTTTGCTTCAGCCACAGCACCCACCGTATCACCCAATTCAAGCATCACCGACATCTTCTTCAGAGAGAGCTGGGGAGATTTCCCTTCAGACGTCTCGAAACGCGTAAGAGCTGACAGGGCTTTTTCCTCCTGATGAGCCATCATATATGCATCGGCCAACTGCAAAAGGGTGGTCGTCACAGATGGGCGCAAAGAGTCAAGACGCTCGTACACCCTTATGGCCTCTGCTATGGTATCGAGGCGCCCGGCAACATAGGCATATGATCGGGCTTCGAAAAGATCAACGGGATAAGCGTCGACATAACTGCGCATCATTGCCAGGGACTTGCTGAGTTCCTTCTGCGACTGCATGGAATCCGTGGCCACGGCAAGACGGTTCATGCCGTAAGCAGACGCCGCCTCCTCATAGGTAGGATCCGTAAGCCAGGCTTTCTTATAATACTCGTAGGCCTCGGGCTGCTTGCCCATGGCTTGCATCCTTGCACCCTCAAGATAATAATAACGGGCCTTGCGCCTTTCCGGAGTATATGGTGAAGCATAGGCAGCCAATCCGGTGACCAGCATCACTAATGCGAGGAATATGAATGACGACGACTTTTTCAACTTGCAACAAATTTAAAATTTCAAAAGAACCGTTTTTCAGGAAAGACCTGCATGTTTTTCAGGAAAGACCTGTATGTCCGAATGAGCCATTCTCTCGTTTTGTGCGGTCGAGTTCCGTCACCGGTTCCCACTCCACATGAGAATACTGCTTTATCACCATCTGGCAGATTCTCTCTCCATCATCAACCGTGAAATCATTCTCACCGAGATTGATCAGGATGATACCGATTTCGCCACGATAATCAGCATCCACTGTGCCGGGAGAATTGGCAATTGTTATGCCGTAATTCAAAGCCAAACCAGACCGAGGACGGATCTGGCACTCGTAGCCCGAAGGGAGCTGCATATATAGTCCGGTGGGGATAAGGGCTCTCTGCAAGGGTCGCAAGGTGACGGGGCCCTCCGGCAGAAAGGCTCTCACATCCATGCCGGCAGCCTCGAATGTGGAATAATCCGGCAGTGGGTGATGACTTTTGTTGATTATCTTAATTTTTACTCTATCCATGATTTTTATATATGATTCTCAAATTTATACTTCAAGCCTCATAGCGGCCATTAAATATCATTGATTTAGCCATCCATCCAATATTCTAAACTCCAAGCAGAGCTGAAAGGTTGGCATATGAGGCTATTAAATTACAAAATTAGTAAAAAGGGAGGATTAGACCGCAATATAAGGTGTGAAAACAGCCGGCTAAAGTATAAAAAGAATAAACCAAGGCATAAAACATCCAGTCAAGGTATAAAAAAAGCTGTCTCCCGAAAGAGACAGCCGAATTTCCTAAACCTGTTGCAGGGTAAATTAACCCTCGCTGATAGCGTCGTTAGGACAAACCTGTGCGCAGCTGCCGCAGCTGATGCAGGTATCGGGATCGATGTGATAGATATCGCCCTCGCTGATTGCGTCTACAGGGCAAACAGACATGCAAGTGCCGCATGCGATACAGTTGTCGCCAATTACGTATGCCATAGTTGTAAAGATATTTTTTAGTTAGTTGTTAGATTTTGTGATTGCAAAGGTAAGTTTAACCTTTCTTTTTACCAACATTTTTCACCGTATTTCACCCTAATTTATATTCATTCCAAATTAGTAAGTAAACATCAACAATTTATCTATACTGATTTACGTCTTGACATAGCAATCCTCAGACTCTTTCATCAGTCATCATGGAGCCCCATCACTCCTTCTTCGAGAGTTCAAACCTTGCTACTCTCGCCCTCGTATCTCAATAAAGTCCAATGGTCGAGGCTTACTTATCCGGAATGAGTATCAGTTATTTAAATTCAATCTAAATAAGCTCCCACATCCTGCTGAATGTTTAAAATCAATTTTATTTTGTGTAGCTTTGCAGAAATTTCAAACCCTCCATATCTATGGCACAATCTATGGCACAAGAAAATAACCCTCCTTTAATTACGATCGTGACAGTCACCTACAATGCGGCCGAAGTGCTTGAACCAACCATGAAATCCGTAAGGGAACAGACGGCCACCGACTTTGAACACCTCATTATTGACGGCGCCTCCACCGACAATACTCTGGAAGTGGCCCGTAAATATGCATCTCCCAATCTGAGGATTGTGAGCGAACCAGACAAAGGGCTTTACGACGCCATGAACAAGGGGCTTAATCTGGCTAAAGGAAACTATGTGATTTTCCTGAATGCCGGCGACTCTTTCCATACGCCCGATACTTTACAAAAATATTATGAAGTGGCCTTGAAGGGGGCGGATATTATTTACGGAGATACAGTGATAGTAGACAAGGAGAGAAAGGTAATTGGCCCCCGTCATCTTTCAGCACCGGAGGAACTCACTCATGCATCATTTGCCGACGGTATGTTGGTATGTCATCAGGCCATGATGGTATCCAGAGAGATCTGGGTTCCCTATAATCTCAAATATCGCTTCTCAGCTGACTATAATTGGGCCTGCGATTGTCTTTTTAACTCTGTAACCGAAAACTTCGTAAACCTGCACTGCGTAACGATTGATTATTTGGCTGACGGACTGACCGACAAAAACAAGTGGAAGTCATTGCGCGAGCGATTCGATATTATGTGTGATAATTACGGATTATTACCCACCATCGGTAAACATTTTTACTTTGTGTTCCGTGCACTGAAAAGAAAATTCCGGTGAGCAATCGATAGCTTTGCAGGTTGCCTACAATTCTCATTATTTTAACATGAATTTCCTATATAGACCTTGTTTTTCATGTAATATTTTGCTAAATTCGCACAATAGAAGTGAAATTGACCATGAACAACGATAACAAGATCGGCACATACACTACTCTGCGCCAAATTTCGAAAATTGTAAACAGCGACAAATTGGATGAAGACATCGTAGTGTTTCAGCATGAGGTGAAATTTGTGCCTGAGGAGATATTCCCACTACGTATTGATGCGTTGTTGATAGCTCTTTGTACAGAGGGCACGGGTAAAATCGGAATAGATCTCCGGGAGTATGAGATCAAGAAAGACACACTGATTGTAATTCAACCTAAAAATTACATATATATTTCAGACTATTCAGAAGATTTCAAATGTTCTGCCATAGCCTGCTCAAGCCACGTGGTTGAGGATGTGCTACCGAAACTCACCGACATCTTGCCTTTGCTCATTCATCACCGTACAGAGCCGGTGAGCTATCTATCGGAAAGCGATGCCACAAGCATTTCAATATTTTATGATTTTCTGCGCCAGAAACTTCGCGGGCCAAAGACTCCTTTCCTCAAGCAGAAAGTGATGTGCATGCTTCAGGCGGCATTATATGAAATGATGGACATCAACCTGAGCAATAGCACGGGAATCGAGACACAGCGAACCAGGAAAGAGGAAATCATGGCCAAATTCATACTTGCCGTAAGCGAACACTTCAGAGAAGAGCGCCAAGTTAGTTATTACGCCAACAAGCTTTTCATCACCCCCAAGCACCTTTCCTCCGTAGTAAAGGAGATTTCGGGTCGCACAGCGGGCGATTGGATAGAGAACTATGTTGTTATGGAAGCGAAAGTACTGTTGAAGACCACTGACATGACCATCCAGGAGATCGCAGTATACCTGAACTTTGCCAACCAATCCTTCTTCGGCAAATACTTCAAGCATCACACAGGCATGTCGCCTACCGCCTATCGCAAAAAGTACACCTGATCGTAACCCCTCGATTTAATAGAATTATAGGATTCAGATTTAATAAGACTCCAATTAATAGGATCGTAAGCCTCCGGCTTGCGACCCCGGGTTGTCTATCGCGTGTCGCAAGCCGGAGGCTTACGATCCTATTGGTACGAAAATTTGTATGGGGACAAAAAAAGAAGGCATCCTGTCTGGATGCCTTCTCTCTAAGGGGGCGATTACCTAC
>CAZUNU010000070.1:0-13971 GCA_964622105.1 uncultured Sangeribacter sp.
GTATAGTCCTTTCCATGCACACCGCATTGACGGTTGGCAACTCCTATAGCCTCGTTATCGTCAAGACCTTTCAGCCTCGCACCGAACCAACGTGCATACCATCGGAGTGAAGCCGCGTAAGGAGGGATATCCCTCACACTCCTCACGCAGAGGTCACCATTTCTTGTCGGGGTTGGCATCGCGAAGTATACGGTTCCAGCGTATCTTACCGTCAAACAGACCTTTCTCTTCGTCAAACGAAGCGATGATGAACATCGGCGAACCGACGATATGATCTTCAGGCACAAAACCCCAGTAGCGGGAATCGGCCGAACGGTCGCGGTTGTCGCCCATCATCCAGTAATAGTCCATCTTGAAGGTATAATAATCGGTCTGCTCGCCGTTGATATATATCTTGCCATCCTTCACACTCAGGTCATTACCCTCATACACCCGTATGGCACGTTCGTAAATCGGGAGATTGTCAAGTGTGAGATGAAGTGTGGAGCCGCGCTTCGGAATCCAGAAAGGCCCCATATCGGGACGAGTCCACCCATAGGGGGCGCCCAACGGGAACATACCCGAGAGATCATACAGACCAACGATACCTTCCCTCAGCAACGGTCCGGCCACTTCAGGCCATGCCTCCACCTCGGCTTTCATGTCGTAAGTGAGAGGCACATTGTAATAATACACGCCCTCGCTCTCGCTGAAAACCGGAGCCTGGCCATGGTCGTCTCTGCGTACGCCGAGATCGCTCCATTTCTCATCGGAAATGGTAGATTTCACCGGTATGATATAATTGAACTGCACATTATCCGGCTCCTCTATAGCCTTGCCGTCGATAAATACGGAATCATGGCGTATCTGGATCATCTCTCCCGGCAAGCCGATGGCACGTTTCACATAATTCTCGCGACGGTCGACAGGACGCCAGACAATATCGCCGAACATCTCCTTATTCTGCTCGATATATTCACGCGGGTTGTCTATGCCGTTGCGGCGCAGGTCGTAGCATATCTGGTAATAATCCGGATTCTGTATCTTCAGGGCCACAGTATCACCCTGCGGATAATTGAACACCACGATATCGCCGCGTTCTATCGAGCGGATACCCGGCAGACGGTGATAGTCGAGCTGAGGATTCTCCAGATAGCTCTTGGTGTTGACTATCGGGAGAGTGTGCTGCGCCAGCGGGAAGTGAAGCGGAGTCTGCGGCACACGCGGGCCGTAGATGGTCTTGTTTACCCAGAGATAGTCTCCCACGAGCAATGATTTCTCAAGGCTCGACGATGGTATCTTATAGTTCTGACCTATGAATGCGAAGATAAAGTAGACAAGCACGAGGGCATAGATGATGGCATCCACCCAAGCCATTACGGAACGCACCGGGCCTTTCTTTTTCTTCCACCACGTCCAGGGGATATAGGCCGTGATATAGATGTCGAGAAGGAGAAGCCAGAATATCGCCAGCCAGGGATTGCCCATCCATATCACCCATAAGAAAAACAGCAGGGATACGATGCCGAAACGTACCCAGCGTGTAGCCTTTGTCTCCCTTATACGCTCACGCAGACTCCTCTCGTCTCTTTTGAAGGAGTCTGCCACATCCCCGGCCTTGCTGTCAGCGGGATTATTTCGGTTAGTATTGTCCATGCTGCCGTAGGTTTAGAAAATTCCTTTGGTGTGGGTTACGTCGGAAAGCATATTGGAGATGGTGTAGTATCCCTTCTTTCCCTTGAGCCATTCCGCAGCCTTCACCGCGCCGAGCGCGAATCCCTCGCGGCTCTTGGCCTCGTGTGAGATGGTGATCTTGTCGACCGGTGAATCCCAGGTCACGATATGGGTGCCCGGCACCTCACCTACGCGCTCATGAGCTATCGGCAATACATTCTTTCCGGGCTCCTTACCCTCGGCAGGCTCCTCCCAGCTGTCAAGACGGGTCACTTTCTCAACGATGTCTTCAGCCAGAGTTATCGCTGTGCCGGAAGGATGGTCGAGCTTGTGTATATGGTGAATCTCGGTCATGGAGGGCACGTATTCCGGGAAATCATCCATCAGGGCGGCAAGATAACGGTTTACCGCCATGAATACGTTCACGCCGATCGAGAAATTCGAGGCATATAGAAGCGTGCCTTCGCCTTTGTCGCAAAGCGACTTGATGTCGGTGAGAGCGTCAAGCCAGCCTGTGGTGCCACACACTACCGGCACTTTGGAAGCAAACGACTTCAGGATATTATCCACGGCGGTGCCCGGTGTAGTGAACTCAATCGCCACATCAGCCTCACGGAAGGCCGCTGAATTGAAATCGTCGGGATTATCAGCGTCGATCACACATACTATCTTATGACCGCGCTTTTTCGCGATCTCCTCTATCATATGGCCCATGCGGCCATATCCTATTATTGCCAGTTTCATTTTGTCGAATTCTGTTTTATTCGGGGTCTGTTTCTATTGTAACGTAAAAATTTGAGAAATCAGTTGGATTGGCACTTGTTTTTATAGGAAGTTACCCTAACTTTTCGGCAAAATCTCTGATTTTCTTCCCATTTTATATCAATATGCCCTACTTCCCCGTACCTCATAGCCCCTTTTTCAGAAGCCTAAAGCGATGTTATCGATATAAAGGGTGAGCCCCTCAGTGCCTATGAAAGCTTCGCCACAGGTGGATGAGGCCATCATGAGCATATGGGTAGGCTGTGCATCGGCAGGAGCCCATCCTACCTCCTCCACAGGCACCATCTTTCCTTTCGAGTTTCTTGCATAATATGCTTTCTCACCGTTGATGAGACCCATCCAAGGCTGATAGAAGGATTCCTTTGTGATGTCGCCATAATGAATCGGTATGGCATGTCCTTTAGTCCAGGGCACAGACTGGGAATAGCGTTCCCTGCCGGTGCCTACTCTCTGTGCGTAGAGCTTTCCGTCGGAGTCCTCCCAGCGTTTCTGAAGGATTATGTAAACCTCGGCATGGTCTCGCCCCTGGAGGGTCTTCTTGGAGGAGAAACCGGTGGCCTTGGTGCGTGTGTCTGTATCAGGCATATCCACCTGATAGTCGAACACCAGCGCTTTCGGACGCTTCGTGTAGGGCACTCCCATCTCCATCTTTGAATAGGGACTCTTCGTCGAGGTGATCGGTTCGAACACGCGCCCTAAGAAGAGGGAGCCGGCCACCATCACGTCCATGTTGATAAGGCCCAATACCTTCACCTCTTCCATCTTTGCCTCAAGCTTCGCACATGTGTCGCCACCACGTTTGAACGGGCTGACAGTGTTGGAGCCCTTCACAACGCCCGACACCTTGGCATAGACATTACTTGTGGCCCAGGGAGATCCACCCGTGTTGGCATAAGGCTTGTTGCCCTCGATGGTGGCCGTAGGGCCTATCTCATAAATCGTCTTATGCTTTCCTCCGAGCAGTTTTGACTCAGTTATGTCGCGTGTCACCCACTGAGAGAAATCCCCGTATTTTATCGGTTCCAAAGTATAGGCCCCGGCCGTAATAGCCGACAGAAGCACTAAAACCGAGATAATCGTTTTCTTCATTATATTTGCTTTACTGGTTTTCAATACAATCATCAATACCTAAGAACCGGAGTGAAGCCTGCTCGATCTCAGCCTTCATATCTCTGCCCGCAAGCACTGATATCTTGGTTATTATATCCTCTATCGGAGTGTCAGACTCATCCGTCTCTGCCAGAAGCATGCCATCCGGAACCACCGCCACCGACTTATCGTTGAACATGGCTCCGAACGAGAGGCGTATGCCGGCGTCTGTAAACATCCGGGCAACCGTCGGCTTGCCGCGGAATCCATGCACCAGCCAATTCTGCGAGGGATTGAGATCTTTCTTCATTCCTATCACGATGTCGTGGGCATGCACGCAATGTATCACCAAGGGCTTGCCTATCTTCTCTGAAAGCTCTATCTGACGCTTCATCACAAGCATCTGCTTATAGAGCGGGCCTCCCTTCACAAGATCGATGCCACACTCCCCTATGGCCACCACCTGCGGATGCGCGGCAGCTGTCTCAAGAGAGTCCCAAAGACTGTCAGGGATTTCATCTGTAGTAAGCCAGGGATGTATGCCTACCGAATAGAGCTGACCCTCCACCGGAGCGAAGTCGTCAGGACTGACGCACACCACGGCTTCAGGACGTGGAGCCGGATGATGCGTGTGTATATCAAGAATGATTGGAATATTTCTGTCGTTAACTGTAATCATAATTTCAGTGGAATTTAAATATCAGGGCACAGGATCATAGCCGCTTCCTCCCCAGGGATGGCATCGTCCCAATCGCTTAAGAGTAAGAATACCCCCTTTCACCGGCCCATATTTCGTGATTGCCTCCACGGCATATTGGCTGCAAGTGGGCTGATATCGGCAAGCGGCCGGCAAGAGCGGAGATATGGCTCCCTGATAAAAACGTATCGGAAGAATAACCAGCCTCCGCGTAAGATGGTTCATACGATTGGGTCGGGTGGTCATTTTTCTTTCCCCTTTTTCAGTTTTGACCCCAGGCGGCGCAGAAGATGCTTCATCTTGCTTTCAATAGTGTCGTAAGGGAGATTTGCATCGTGAAGATATATGAAAGCCATGCCGAGGGTATAAGTGTCTTCTCCATTCTCCACCAATTCTTTCAGAGGAAGCCGGTTGAGCCGGTAGGCCTCACGTATGCGTCGGCGCATCAGCACCCTGTCTACCGCATGTCGCCGTTTCTTCTTCGGCACAGTCACGAGCATCTGGAGATGACCTATACGGTCCGGCACATGGTCGCGAAACGTATGCTCCAGCTCTTCCTTGCCCAGCACCCTCCACGTGAGCCGCAAGGGATACTCATAAAGGCTCTGTCCCTCGCGGAAAAGCGGATCTATCAGTGAGCGGTGGCGGAGCTTCTCCCCTTTGCGGAGAGTGAGACGCGCAGAGCCCTCTGCACCCGGTTTCTCCGTAGCGGGGATTATGTCTGTTTGCCCTTCATTCATATTGCAAAATTACAAAAAATTCACTGTTCCTCAAAATAGTGGTGTGCAACCTCATCTCACGTGGAATCCCAAAGGAACATATATACCGTCTTATAGAACAACCGTGACAGCATTTTGACATTGAAATAGTCAAAACTTCCTTTCCGGAGGGTTAATTTTTTTTGCCGTCTCGGTTTAAAATTATATATTTGCAGATGCAGCGGAGAGAAATCATTACCGACAGAGCCGCTGAGAAAAATCATTTCAATCATGGGAAAAGACCAGACTGTATTATTCCACTCTACAATATTCGGCCCCATACGAAGCCGCAGGCTCGGCGTGTCGTTGGGTGTCAACCTCTCTCCTTCCGACGGAAAGATCTGTTCGTTTGATTGCCTATATTGCGAAGCCGGATTCAACGCCCAGGGAGCCGGCTCCACAGGATTACCCCCACGCCGGAAGACCGAGGCTGATCTCCGCGCCAAGCTCTCGGAGATGAAGAAAAACGGCGATCCTCTCGACGTAATTACCTTCTCCGGCAATGGCGAGCCTACCCTCCATCCCGACTTCCCGGAAATAATTGAGGATACGATGCGTCTGCGTGATGAATTTTACCCCGATGCGAAGGTGTCGGTGCTCACCAACTCCACCCGCATCTTCTCCCCGAAAGTGGCCGAGGCATTGAAGAAAGTCGACAATAATATCCTTAAGTTGGATTCAGCTGTGGAGAAGACAATGCGCCTTATCGACCAACCGAACGATCCTAACTTCACAGTGGATCGCGTGGTGGATTCCCTGCGTCAGTTCTCCGGCACGGGAATCATACAGACCATGATCTTGCGAGGCGAGCACAACGGAGAGAAGGTAGACAACACCACTCCCGAGGAAATCGATGCTCTCATCGAGGCTTACAGGAAGATAGCTCCCAGAGAGATAATGATCTACAGTCTTGACCGCTCCACTCCGGAAGAGAAACTCATAAAGGTGGAGAAACCGGAACTCGAGGCCATAGGGCGCAGAATCGAGGAGGCAACCGGAATACCTGTGCAAGTGAACTGAAGGTAAGATTTAAGACCATCACATCATGCATCAGTCACACACCAGATCTACCCCTCTCCCTTCGCCCGTCACACCCGCCCCACTCAGGAAAGGCGACACCATAGCGCTTATATCGCCCTCTACCACCGTAAAGGAAGAGTATGTGGCCGGAGCGGTAGAAATGCTGATCCGGGAGGGTTATAAAGTCAGGGTAATGTCGGGAGCCAACGGCCCCTCCAGCGGATCATATGCCGCAGCCTTTGACGTACGCCTCACTGACCTGCGCGAAGCGCTTGCCGACCCTGAAGTGAGATGCATATTATGCACACGTGGAGGATACGGGGCGGTTCATCTTCTTCCGCACTTATCTCCGGATGAGATCTGCCGTGATCCCAAATGGATAATCGGGTTTTCCGATATATCGGCTCTCCACGCATTATGGCTCCGAAGCGGCGTGAAGTCTATACATGCCCCTATGGCGAAGCATCTCACCCTCCTTCCGCGTGAAGACCGATCCACCACGATACTCATGGACATCTTGAAAGGCGTCAGAGGCATGGACTACACCCTGCCCTCTCACCCTATGAATATTCAGGGGGAATGCACGGGACGCCTGCAAGGCGGGAACCTTGCCGTGCTCAACGGATTGGCAGCCACCCCTTACGACATACTCGATGCCGCTCCCGATGAAGATGTGATTCTATTCCTGGAGGACATATCGGAAGCCATCTACGCCGTGGAGAGGATGCTCTATCGCCTGCTGCTCGCCGGAGTATTCCGCCGCATAAAGGCTCTCATCGTCGGTCAATTCACAGAATACCGCCCTGACCGCAATTTCAGCAGCATGGAGGAGATGATCTCCACCTTCCTGCGCGTCAACGGAGTCACAAGGTTGCCGGTAGTGTTCGATTTCCCGGTCGGCCATGTCGATTTCAACCTCCCGCTCATAGAAGGCGCGCAGGTGTCTCTTAAAGTGACAGACAAAGATGTCACCCTACGCTCTTTATAACCACCTGATATCATATTTGCTCATGAATAACCTTCACTCTGAGGAACTCACCATCAAAGGGATGCAGGCGGCTGTTGACGAATGGATCCATACCGTAGGAGGACGCTATTTCTCCGAACTCACGAACATGGCTCTCCTTACCGAGGAGACTGGCGAGCTGGCCAGAGTGATAGCCCGCGTCTACGGCGACCAGATTGCCAAGGAGGGAGATCTGCGTAAAAGTCTTGCCGAGGAGATGGCAGACGTGATGTGGGTGCTCGTATGCCTGGCTAACCAGACGGGAGTAGACCTCACCCAAGCTTTTGCCGCAAGCCTTGAGAAGAAACGCAACCGCGACCGCCACCGGTTTGACAGTCTCAAAAACGAATAATCCCACCAGTCCATGTGCCGACTCGCAATCATAGTGCCTTGCCTGAATGAGGAGGATATCCTTCCCCACACCATCGGCGTGCTTTCCGATATGCTCATCAATATGGCCACACAAGGCTCAATATCGGAAGGCAGTTTCCTGCTCCTCGTTGACGACGGCAGCACCGATTCGACATGGCGGATAATTTCCGGCCATGCCTCCCCTCTGGTGAAGGGTATAAGCCTGAGCAGACGCTGCGGACAGCAGACGGCCATACTTGCCGGACTGGAGGAGGCTCTGCATGAGGCGGATATTTTCGTCACTCTCGATGCCGACCTTCAAGACGACGTGAGGGTGATTCCGGAAATGGTCGAAGCCTATACAAATGGCGCCGATATCGTCTACGGAGTGCGTCGCGACCGCCACAACGACTCATGGATGAAGAAGACCTCAGCATCGATGTTTTATTCCACCATGCGGAGCCTCGGTGTAGACTGCGTGAGCAATCATGCCGATTTCCGGCTCATGAGCGCCCGGGCTGTGGCGGATCTTCTCGACTACGGGGAACGCAACCTCTATCTGCGCGGACTCGTGCCTATGTTGGGCTACAGGCAGCAATGCGTCTTCTACGACCGTGAACCACGTATTGCGGGCAAATCGAAGTATCCTTTGCGAAAAATGCTCGACTTCGCCATCGACGGCATCACGTCTTTCTCCGTCCGCCCCGTGAGAATGTTGTTCTGGCTCGGCATACTCTTTGTGCTCACAGCGTTCGGCATAGGCATCTATTCCCTTATACGCCATTTCTCAGGCGAGACCATTGCCGGCTGGACGTCGCTCATGCTCTCCATCTGGTTTTGCACGGGAGTGCTCCTCATGGGCCTCGGAATCATAGGTGAATATGTCGGGAAGATTTATATCGAGGTAAAAAAACGGCCACGCTACAAAGTAGCGGGCCGAGTATGAGGTCAAGGAATCAAACCTCCTGGGCAAATCCTTATAAGTTTTTTCATATAAGCTGCAGGAGATGCAGCTCGTCGGCTATCTCCATGCCGGAGAGACGGCGTTTGCGCGATATCACTTTTGCAAATTCCTCTATGGCAGGATGCAGACGCGGATTATGGAATAATCTGCTCGCTCTCTGGAGAGCATTGTTGTAGAGATTCTCTATCTCATCGTCCTCAAGGGAGCACGTGTCGCGTCCTTCACGCTCCACCTCTCCATAAATCTCCTTCATCACTGATGCCGGGGCCTCTTCTTTAAGGCGCACCACCGAACGCGCCAGCACGTTGGCCACCACCATCGACGTGGTGAGATGGAAATTCTGTACAAGATGATCCCATGATGCCTTGGGCGATATGTTAGGCGAACCCGGGAAATAATAACGGTGGGAAAACTCCACCATCGGGCCCTCGGCATCAAGCCACACTTCCGCCACACGGTCAATGGCATCCAGACTTGCCAGGGAGATCACCATCCCCGCAAGACCATATGCACGGTCGTCTTCATTAAGATATGATAATGTCATAGTGTTCCTTTCCATTGAAATTGCTTAAGCTTTATTACGGGAGGCGATCTCCCTCATTGAGAAAACACCCGAAAGGGCCTTATGGTTTCAGAAAGTCCATTTGATTCCACCTACAATCACTATCCCCTGCGAGGGCTGCCACGGTAGCAGCTCGTCATGACGGTTGAGGATATTGTCGGCCTGAAGCCATACTGAGAAATCTTTTGTGAAATCCCAGGAAGCATGGAGGTTGACGAGAGTGATGTCGGGCAGAGGAAGATGATTGAGCATATAATCCACTCCGTTGATCACTGTGGTGAGGGGCGACACCATGTTGTAGGTGCGTGCGTAGATCCTGCGTTTGCCTCTGTATTCACACGATGCGCCTATGCCAAGTTGCGATATCGGACGCACCCCTATCTTCGCTGAAGCTGTCACCTCCGGACGGTCAAAACCGTTGAAGAATCCTTCCTTATCCTTCTGGGGCTGATATGTGCCCTCCAGGCCTATGCTGAACACCTTGCCGTATTCATAACCGATATGACCGCTCAATGAATAGCCATGCAGATTGATGCCCGAGCAGCTACGGTCGTAATCCATGCCATAACCGGCCAATGGTTCCGGCTGAAGACCGGGGATCATGTGGTAGTCGTTGTTGAGCCAAGCGGTGTACCAGCCTCCGAGAGGAATGTGCTTTGTGGATTTATATCTCGCCTTCAGACCTAATGAGAAGCCTGAGAAAGGGCCGAGATTCACTCCGAAAGCAGCGTCGACGGGTGAGAACGTGGGGTTGGTGGTAAGCAGGGTCGGAAGTCCATAATAGTCGAGCTGATGAAGGCGCGCGAGTGTCATCGGCTCGCTTCCGCCTAACACATCGAGATAGATACCCACCTGACCGGTCTGCAAGCCAAGACGCACGTCGGGAGCTACATGGAGAAAGGAGTAGCGGTCGCCCTTCTCTCCGGCATTGAATGCCAGATCGAGATCGGCACCCAGGCGGATGTCGAGCAATCCCTTGGAGAAACGGTAATAGGGAGTAAGCGTAAGCAGTCCATAGTTGTCAATGTTCATGTCGAGGTCGAGATCCATGTTCGAGAGGAACATAAGGTCGAGCTTTGCATCCAGTCCTATGGAGCTGCCGTTATCCCAAGGCATTCTCAAGCCTCCCTCAAAACCCAAATTGGTCTCTTTGGCGCCGTCCCTGCCACTCTGTGTGGTCAGGACAGGTGGTATCAGGAGATTTCGGTAAGCGAAATGCCGCAGTCTTGCCGTAGCATTCCATACTATGCCCGTGGAACGTCCCTGTCGCGCACGCCAGTCAATTCTCATGGCCACATCGTTTATGGTCTGGGTCGGCACATCAGTAACATATGCCGGTTCAAAACTCGACTCACTTATGTAGCCACCGAAACCGTAATAGTTGAACTTGCCGAAATGATAATCAAGCGACGCATCGAGAGTGCCGTAGTCTTTCACCACCTGTGAGAAGTAAAGACCCACCGCCTCATCATAACGGTATTGCTTCGCATCGCTTGTGTATTCCGACATATCCGGTTTCCATAACGATGTGGAGTTATGCTGCAGGCGTATGCCGAAAAGAGTGTTCGGCTTGTCGATGAATCGGTAGCCGGCGCTGAGGGTGGAGTTAAGCCAGGAACCCACACCAAACTCGATATAACCACGGCTGTCGGATACGACACGGTCAGCACGCCAGCCTGTGGCCGGCAGCGTCACCAAAGAGGGAGCGAAAGAGGCCGCTATGCCTCTTGACTCATATGCCAGGGGCGATGTGGCCAAAGATGACTTCAATGCCTTAGGGAAAGCGTTGATACGGTCTATGCGGATTATATCCGGCACGTATCTGCCGTCTACATTGATCGACTCATGGAGCTGCGAAGCGGCCGGGAGAGCAAAAGAGAGGGAGGCGAGCGAAACAAGTAGGGCTCTCATATTCATTGCACGTTTCATAATTCTTGATTGATTTATTTCCACTTGCCGAGACGCGTGGTGATCATGTCATGTATGTCGAGTTCCTTGCCGGGATAGTTGTCGCGGAGACTCTTCAGGTATTCCACTGCCAAGTAGTCTTTTCCACGTGTGTGGTAAACATCGGCCAAAGCGATGAAACCTCTGGCGAGCCAGTATTCATGAGGAGAGCCCTCGTCGGTAAAGGCGGTAAGCACTTTCTCCGCATTGGAGACATCGCCGTTGTCAAGGTAATATTGTCCGAGTGTCACGGCCGATTTGGCTCCATAAAGGCTCTTGGGATTCGAGGCCAGTCGGTCGAGCACACTGATAGCCGCATTCTTGTCGCCTTTGGTGAGCATGGAGGCGGCTTCAAAATATTCGGCCTCTTCAAGCTGGTCGGCAGATAGGCCGCCGCTGTTCTTCACCACTGCGGCATACTGCATGCGTTCCTCATCCTTGTCGGTGGTGCGCATGATTCCGGCATAAGCATCGGCCACATAGTCAGTGCCACCGCGGCGCTCAAGCTCACGATAGGCAGCCAAAGCCTCTTTTCTTGCCACGGCACCTTTAGCCTCAAGCAGACGGGCTTTCATCAGCAGCGCCTCCGGAATCTGAGGGGAGTCGCCGCGGCGTGATATGAGTGATCCAAGCACTTCAAGGGCAGCGTCGGCATCGCCGAGCTCCTCCTTACCCTGGGCTATGTCGAGCAATGCCTGGGGAAGATAAAGACCGTTGGGATAATCGGCCACGTATTTCTCAAGCAAGGCAGTGTTGGTGATGTCGTCGGCGAATACTGTTTCAGCCCCTTCGAAGGCAAGCGTCTCCATCTCTGAGGCATCGATCTGCGGAGCCTCAGGCACACTTCTCAGGAAAGCTGCATATTCCTGCAGGCCACCCGTGGCGGAATAATGACGGCGAAGGTCATCGTTGGCCAGACGGGCCTCCTCGCTTGTAGGCCATTTGGTGATTATCTCTTTATATGATTCCTCGGCCTTTTCGGAGTCGCCCTCCTTCATATAGGCTATGGCCAGACTGAGTATGCCTTTTCGGGCCTGGGCACTCTGGCGATATGAGGAACGGAGCTGCTCGAATGTCTGCACGGCATTGGCTGTCTCGCCCAGACCGGTATATGTCTGTCCCTTCTCCAGCAGGGCGTTAGGAAGCCATTTTGAGTTGGGGAAACGTGTCGGCATGGCAGAGAGTTCCGAGAGCTTTGTCTTTATATCGCCGCCGAGACCATACATCACGGCTCTGCGGAAAGTGGCATAGTCGGCATCGGCCGCACCGTTTTCAATAGCCGTGGTGTAGTTTTTCAGAGCCAGATTGTAGTTGCCGGCATAATACTGTGCGTCAGCCATACGGATAAGCGCATCCTCATACATCCGCGGAGGGAGAAGAGGATCGGCCTTCAGCGCATTGGCGAAGCTTGCGGCAGCCTGACTATACTTGTCCTGCATCAGCTGGGAATATGCCAGGTTATACTGTGCCACGGTTCGGTTCTCGCCCCGGCGGTCGGCTTTCAGATAAGCCTGATAGGCGTTTTCAGCCGCCTTGTATTCACCCAAGGCATAGCAGGCATCGCCGAGCCAGAGATAGCTCTGAGCCCTCACGGCCGCATCCTTGCCGGTCTTCACACCCTCTTCAAGATACCCCTTGGCTGTGGCAGGGCGGTTGTTCGACATCGCCTCCATTCCCAATTCATAGAGTATCTTCTGTTTTGCATCGAGCACAGTGGCCGATGGGCGCGGGATACGCCGTATGCTCTCAAGAGCGCGGGCATAATCATGTTCGTTGAAGTAGGCTGTGGCCAGATATTCCTCCACCTGCGGGGCATATGCCGAGCCGGGGAAACGGCTCAGGAAGTTCTCGAGAAGAGGAATCGACGAGCTGAAGGGGATATTGCCGCCATGAGTGCGGGCCGCGACATAATTGAAGAGAGCCGTCTCGGTGACAGCGGGATCGAAATTCATCTTCGAAGCCTTCTCGAAAGAAATGGCGGCGGCGTTGCTGTCGTCTTCTTTCACGGCGATCTGACCTAAATAGACATAGGCACTCTGGGCAAGATCATTGTTCAGGTCGGTAAGTTCGGAGAATCGGTCGCGTGCGAGGTCATATTCACCACGGCTGTAGTCGATCACTCCGAGGGCATATATAGCGTCAGGGGCATGGGTGATATCCTCATGGCGCACGTACTGGCGCAGATATTTCCATGCGTTGTCATAATCATCTGTCTTGAAATAGCTGAGGCCGACCACTCTCTCCGTCTCGGCCACGAGTTCCTCCACAGGGTTCTTCGAGAGAAGCGCCTTGCCGTGGGTGATGGCTTCCTGATATTCTCCACGACGATAGTCGATCTGCACCATATAATATTCCGGCTCCATTCCTTCGGAGTCAGTGCCGTCAAGACGCGCGGCCACATCGGCGAAGGCATCATAAGCCTTGTCGAAATCACCGTCGACATAGTCGCAGTAAGCTATGTAATAGTCGGCAGCCGTTTCAAATCCCTTTACGGAGCGCAAAGGTTCCAGAAGGGCACGTGCTTCAGAGAAATGGCCCGTACGGAGCATCGAGAGTGCCTTCCTGTAGTCGTAGAGCGGACGGTCGGCAGGATTTATGCGCGAATAGTCGATATCCTCATAAGCTTCGAGAGCATTCGCGAATCGATGTGCGAAGAAATAATAGTCGGCTGCGGCCAGACGTGCTGGAAGGGCTTGAGGGGAAGCCGGATAGCTCTCGGCAAATTGCCTGAGCAATTCCACACAGTCAGCGTCGCCTCTTTCATAAAGGGCGAGAGCGAGGAGATAGGCACAGTCTTCACGCTCCTTTGTTGGGAGAGCCACGTTCTGGGTGTCGAGATGCTTGAGCTGGTCGATCACGCCGGCATAATTGCCTTCATCAAGCATCACCCGGGCCCTCTCGAGATAACCCGCGGCGAGCGGGCTGAGACGGTCTTCGCGGGTAAGAGTAGTGGCGGAGGCATTCAGGGCGACCGCACACAAGGAAAGAGCCAACAAGCCATTGGCAAGCCTCTTTCTGGTGGCATGAAATTTACGTTTCATATAGAGAGACTGTAAGAAAAGGGCGAGGCCGGCACTGTTTTGGGAACAGTTACCGGCCTCTGGGGATAGGATGGATTTAGGGAGGTAGTCCATAGCAGAG
>CAZUNU010000071.1:0-13922 GCA_964622105.1 uncultured Sangeribacter sp.
GCTGCTGTCGAGAGCACCACCCATACCGATGATACGGTTTTTGGGAAGACCGGATACCTTGTGGATAAGGTAAGTCATTGTATCCATAGGGTTGGACACACATACAATAACAGCGTTGGGGCTGTAAGCAAGCACGCTTTCAGTAACCTGCTTAACGATACCTGCGTTTACACCGATGAGCTCCTCACGAGTCATGCCGGGCTTACGGGGAATACCGGAAGTGATTACAACAACGTCGCTGTCTTTTGTAGCCTCATAGTTGTTGGTTACGCCGGAGATACGTGTGTTCATGTCGAGCAGATTGGCAGTCTGCATCATGTCCATAGCCTTGCCTTCGGATACGCCTTCCTTGATATCGATCATTACAACTTCGTCAGCAATCTCGCGAAGAGCGATTACATTTGCTGCGGTGGCGCCTACATTACCGGCGCCTACGACTGTTACTTTTGACATAACTTAATTATTTTAAGGGTCAATATGAATGTGAATTTTTCTAAAATCCGGGTCTGTGGCTTAAAAGGATCTGAAGGAATGAGTCCCTTAGGATAGGGAAGACTTCATTTCCTTTGCCATAGTGTCTGACTATTGTCAACGTGATGCTTTATTTCTCCGGAAGGAGAGATTTCCGGCACCAGTTGCCCGAAGCATTGTGATACTGCAAAATTAAAGAAAAAATTCCATAATATTGCAATAATATTGTTTTTTTTATTTAAAATTCTCCTTTGCCTTGTCTGGTAATCTCAGGTTCGGAGCCGGTGCAGTCTACTATGGTAGATGGCACCAGGCCGCCCTCCTCTCCTTCGAGGAATATATCGGCCTGCGAATCATAGGTTTCGGCTATGAGACCCGGGCTGATGGCATAGTCGGGGTGGTCGAAAGATACAGAGGTTGTAAGCAACGGATGGCCGAGGCGCTCGGCAATGTCGCGGCATAGCTGATTGTCGGGTATGCGGATGCCCACAATCTTTCTGCCTTTGAACGCCTTGGGGAGGGTTGGTGCTGATTTGAAGAGGAATGTAAACGCACCCGGAGTATAGTCTTTGAGCAATTTGAAGTCTTTATTGTCAAACCGAGCGTATTCCGAGGCCATTGAAATGTCGGAGCAAATAATCGAGAGGTGAGTCTTGTCAGGATTGAGACCTTTTATACGGCACAGATGGTCGATGGCTTTAGGATTGAGCGCATCGCAGGCTATACCGTAGAGAGTGTCGGTAGGCATGATTATTATACCTCCGTCTTCCAGCACCTGGCAAATCTCGTCGAATTGACGGTCGGAAGCAGAGTCATTCCAAATTTTTATTGTTTTCATCACAAGGATTATGTTTTATCTGTTTATTACATGATTGCGATAGTGAACACCCGCAGCAAGATGATGTCTGGGATTTCCCTTTACGTCTGATTCGCACAAATTTGAATGCTATTGCCACTGCTATGCAGACAAGGATGCCAAAGACTACTATATATTGAAGTGTAATATTCATTCTTTAATTTCAGGTTTCAGATTCAATTGGGGCGCTTAGTAATTCTAACCCTAAGTATAAACAATTGATAAGCCGGATGGATTATGTAAGCAACGATACTTACTCATGGAAATTGGCCATTTCATCAAGCTGCCGGTTCATCTTTGCTCTTGCCTTTGCTATCTGAAGCCTTACGTTTCTTCGATTTCTTTTCGGATGTATTGCCTTTTTCATGCGTTTTTCCGTCAGTGGCGGAAGGAGTCTGCTGTTCTGCTATGATACGGCGGTTGGAATTATCACGAAGCACTGACATCGTGATCTCCGTTATCATCGACTTTATGTTGTCGATAAACTCCTTTGCTTCATATTCCCGGTGCTCTATTCGCCTTAGCCGTCCTTCCCAAATGCCGGTAAGTTTGGCGCTCTTAAGCAATTCTTCCTTTATGAGGGAGATAAGCTCTATGGCCGCCGGAGTGGCTCTGAGCGATTTTCTCTCCTTCACGATATACCCTCGCTTATAGAGTATCTCTATGATGGCAGCCCGGGTTGACGGCCTTCCTATTCCGTTGGCTTTGAGCGATTCCCGAAGCTCTTCATCATCTACCATCGCTCCGGCCGTCTCCATGGCCTTCAGAAGCGTACCTTCCGTGAAGTACTTAGGCGGTTGCGTTGTCTTCTTTACGAGGCGTGGAGAGTGAGGTCCCTCTTCGCCTTTAGTAAACACCGGTAGACGTGCTGAATTCTCATCACCATTGTCATCTTTATCAGCCGGATCATCGTTTTTCTTGTCTCCTGCATACACAAGCTTCCAACCCGGGTCTACAATCACTTTTCCAGTTGCTTTAAACGTGGTCTTGTCAACTTTGGCCGATACCACAGTTTGCTCAAAAGAACAATCGGGGAAAAATGCAGCGATGAAACGGCGTGCTATAAGATGGAATACCTCCCTCTCAACATTAGTGAGATTCTGCGGAAGCGGCTGTCCGGTGGGGATTATGGCATGGTGGTCGGTGACTTTCGAATTGTCAAATACCTTTTTACTTTTCTTCAGTTTCTTTCCGCGTATGGCGGTAAGCAGTGGCTGATAATCCGTAAGGGAGTTCAGGATTGCCCCGCATTTAGGATAGACATCGTCAGTAAGATAGGTAGTATCGACGCGTGGATAAGTCGTGAGCTTTTTTTCATATAGGCTCTGGATTGTGCGCAAGGTCTCATCTGCGCCTAAATTCAGTTTCTTGTTGCATTCCACTTGCAGCGATGTTAGGTCAAATAGACGCGGAGGTGCTTCTTTCCCGGCTTTTTTTGAAACGTCAGTGACAACGATCGGAAAAGCCTTCAGTTGCTCAACCATGGCCATTCCCTTCTGCTCATCATCGTAACTTTTCCCTGTGGCGGAAAATATTGTATCCCTGTAAAGGGTCTTGAGCTCCCAGAAATCGGCAGGTTTGAAATTCTCTATCTCAAGCTGACGGTTTACCACCAGAGCAAGAGTAGGAGTCTGCACTCGACCGATAGACAACACCTGGCCGTTGACTCCATATTTCAGAGAATATAGGCGGGTTGCGTTCATGCCGAGAACCCAGTCGCCTATGGCCCTGCAAAGCCCTGCAACGTAAAGCGGCTCAAGGTCTTCGTGAGCTCTTAGATGTTCGAAACCCTCTTTTATGGATTCATCGGTCAGTGAACTTATCCATAGGCGCCTGATAGGCTTCATGCACCCGGCTTTCTGCATCACCCAGCGCTGTATCAGCTCTCCTTCCTGGCCGGCATCACCGCAGTTGATTATTTCGTCGCATTGCTCAATCAGTTTTCGGATCGTTTCAAACTGCTGCTTGTAAGTCGGGCTGTCGATAAGCTTGATGCCGAAGCGGGGAGGTATCATGGGAAGCGCGGCCAGCGACCAGCGTTTCCAGTCGTGGCTATAATCCTGGGGCTCCTTCAGTGTGCAAAGATGGCCGAAAGTCCACGTGACGCAATAACCGTTGCCCTCGATGTAGCCGTCGCGTCGCGTGTTGGCTCCGAGGATGCGTGCGATGTCACGTCCAACGCTTGGTTTCTCTGTGATACACAGGATCATTGTTTCTTGGCCTCCTCCCAGATCTCATCCATCTCTGCGAGTGTCATGTCTTTGAGCGATTTACCCAGCTCTTTAGCTTTTTTCTCAAGATAATTGAATCTGGAGATGAACTTTCGGTTGGTGCGTTCGAGTGCATTTTCAGGATTGATGCCGTATAGACGGGCGGCGTTGACCAGAGAGAAGAAAAGGTCGCCGAACTCCGCCTCCATGTCTTCTGCGTTCCCTGCTTCAATCTCCGCCTGAGTCTCTGCAATCTCCTCCTTGACTTTATCCCATACTTGCGATGGCTCTTCCCAGTCGAAGCCTACATTCGCTGCTTTCTCCTGGATACGGTTGGCTTTTATGAGAGCCGGAAGGGCAGACGGCACACCGCCGAGCACGGTCTTGTTGCCACCCTTTTCACGGAGTTTGATCTGTTCCCAGTTCTGAATCACCTCTTCAGCATTATCAGCTTTTACATTGCCGTAAATATGGGGATGACGGAAGATAAGTTTGTCGGTGAGGGAATTGCAAACATCGGCAATGTCAAACTGCCCCTTTTCATCTGCTATGCGGGAGTAGAAAGCTACGTGGAGCAAAACGTCGCCCAATTCCTTTCTGATATTGGGCACATCGTCGGCTATGAGAGCATCAGTGAGTTCATACACCTCCTCCACAGTGTTCGGGCGGAGCGACTCGTTGGTTTGTTTAGCGTCCCAGGGACATTTTACGCGCAATGTATCGAGAACATCAAGGAAACGCCCGAAGGCTGCCATTTTTTCTTCTTTGGTATGCATGGTGAGATGTATGTGTTAATAAGGAATAAGCAAGCTGCTAAGCCGAGACTTTGTTTCGGTTGATAGCAGGAATAAACAAAACATTAGCAAAAGCCATGTAATGTTCAAATTCTTTGCAAAGTTAGGTAGAATTTGCGAGATAATTTGTATCTTTGTGGCTTGAAAATGCAATTGGGCTCAATCTGTCCCCAGGTAGCGGAGTGTGCTTAATAACTTTTGCCGCCACCAACGGGAATCAAATCCGAAAGATGGAGAGAATAGTAGACACTGAAAAAGCTAAGGAATTAAAACGGCTGATAGGCGATTCGGAGAGAATCGTGCTTACCTGCCATGTGCGTCCTGATGGCGACGCCATAGGAAGTACACTCGGACTTATGCATCTCTTGCGCAGCCTTGGTAAGGATGCCACGGTGATAGTGCCCGACAAGGCGCCTTCCAATCTCTATTTTCTTCCCGGTTTAAAGGAGATAGGTGTTTACACTTGCCATAAGGAGTATTGCGAGGATACTGTGGAGAAAGCAGACCTTATCTTGTGTTGCGATTTCAATACGCCTTCCCGACAGGACAGCCTCGCACCTGTTATCCAGAACGCTAAGGGTAAAAAAGTGCTTATCGACCATCATCAGGAACCGGATGATTTTGCCGCGTTGACGATTTCTTATCCTGACATGTCGTCGACGTGCGAACTCTGTTTCCGTCTGATTGCCGCAATGGGGCTTTATGGAGAGGTGGATTTTGACTGTGCCACCTGTCTGCTCACAGGTATTATTACCGACACCAGGAATTTCACTGTCAATATCAAGCACTCGGATATTTACGAGATTCTCATGCGGCTGCTTGAAAAGGGGGTTGACAAGGAGAAGATTGTAAGAGAGGCATTGAACACACGCAGCTACTGGAGCCTGAAACTTGAAGCGTTTGCCATTTCTGAGCGTATGCAGATATTCCCGGCCCATCGCGCTGCCCTTATCACTCTCTCCAAAGCTGACCTTGACAGATTTCATTACGAGAAGGGAGATTCCGAAGGACTCGTAAACCGTCCGTTAGAAATCAGGGGAGTGGTTTACAGTATTTTCCTGCGCGAAGATCCCGATTGTATAAAGGTTTCGGCAAGAAGCGTGGGAAATTTCCCTGTTTCAGAGATTTGCAAGCAACTTTATGGAGGAGGTGGCCATCTTCAGGCGGCCGGCGGAGAGTTTTACGGAAGCCTGGACGATTGCCGCAAGATTCTCGAAGACCATATGGATGATTTCGACAAATATCTTGCCGGAAACATGAACGATAAACTGACATTATGACAACCAATAAAGATAAAATGAAGACTACCTACAAAAGAATATCTAAAACAATCTCATTAATTGCGCTTCTTGCCGTGATGGCTATTGCCGGCGGCTGCAGCAAGAGCCGCAGCTACTCTGAACTTCTGCACGAAGAGGAGAGAGCGGTGAATAAATTTCTCGCCGGCCAGAAGGTGATAAACAAGGTGCCGGAAGATTCAATTTCTTTCATCACCGGCCCGGATGCTCCGTTTTATAAGCTTGACGAGGATGGCTATCTTTATATGCAGGTAATCAACAAGGGTGATCTGTCCAAAAAAGTAGAGGTAGGCGATGTGGTTTACTTCCGTTTCAATCGCCTTAATCTCAAGGCTGAATATCTTGGCTATGAACCAAGCTGGGAGGGCACGCTTAACGACCTTTCCGGAAGCGGGAGCACAAGCTATAATTTTGTTTATAAGAACCAATATCTCCAGACCACTCAGATGTTTGGTCTCGGGATACAGTGGCCGCTGAAATTCCTTGGCTATAACAGTGAGGTGAACCTGGTGCTCCAGAGCTATTACGGATTTTATGAGGATCAGACTTCCTGTAATCCTTATCTGATAAATCTAAAATACTACGCTCCGGAATATTGATTCTATAGCTAAGAGCTCCGGATTATTGTCCGGAACTCTCATGGGGCTCAAGTGACGAGAGCGACTGCCGCAAGGCGGAGAAAGAATATAACCCGATATTAATCAGCTCATGCAGAATGAGCATAACTACAGAAATAAAATGGCACTGATCAAATCTATATCCGGCATCAGAGGTACGATCGGCGGAAAACCCGGCGATGGCCTTGGAGGAGTCGACATCGTGAAGTTTGCGTCTGCCTATGCAGAATTTATACGCCGTAATAATCCTGAAGCACGCAGAATTGCAGTGGGGCGCGACGCGAGAATCTCAGGCAGCATGGTTGACCATCTTGTTTGTGGTGCACTCATGGCAATGGGTCTCGATGTGATCAATATAGGCAAAGCCACTACTCCTACAACAGAATTAGCAGTGACAGGACTTGGAGCCGATGGCGGCATCATCATCACCGCCAGCCATAACCCTGTTCAATGGAACGCTCTGAAGCTTCTCAACAGTAAAGGTGAATTCCTTTCTGATGCAGAGGGCAAGGAGGTGATTGCAATAGCTGAGGCTGAGGATTACACTTATGCAGATGTTTTCGACCTCGGAAAGGAATATAAGGATGACACTTGGGCGATGCGCCATATCCAGATGGTGAAGAATCTTCCTTTGGTGGATTGCGACGCTATTGCCGCAGCTGACTTCACGGTAGCTGTGGATGCTGTCAATTCAATCGGTGGTGAAATTATACCTGCGTTGCTTAAGGAATTGGGCGTGAAGAAAGTCGTGGAGCTCAACTGTGAGGCTACCGGCAAGTTTGCCCATACTCCGGAACCTATTCCTGAGAATCTAACCCAGATATCTTCCCTGATGAAAGAGGGAGTGGCCGATGTAGGTTTCGTGGTTGACCCGGACGTCGACCGTCTGGCTATTGTCATGGAGAATGGTGAGATGTTTGTCGAGGAGTACACACTTGTGGCAGTGGCTGATTACGTGCTCTCACATACACCCGGTTCAACGGTGTCGAATCTTAGTAGCTCACGTGCTTTACGCGACGTCACCAATGCCCATGGCTGCGATTATTCAGCTGCAGCGGTAGGGGAGGTGAATGTCGTCACCAAGATGAAGGAAACAGGAGCTATCATCGGCGGAGAGGGCAATGGCGGAGTTATCTATCCTGAACTTCATTATGGCCGTGATGCTCTTGTGGGCGTGGCTCTCTTCCTTACTTTGATGGCCAAGAGCGGTAAGAAAGTGACGGAACTTAAAGCCGGATATCCGCAGTATGCCATTGCGAAGAATAAAATTCAGCTAACACCCGATATCGATGTGGATGCTATTCTCGAAGCTGTAAAAGAGAAATTCTCAAATGAAAAAATCACTGATATCGACGGTGTGAAGATTGACTTTGAGGATTGTTGGGTGCACCTGCGCAAATCAAACACCGAACCCATCATACGCATCTATAGCGAAGCCTCAACAATGGAGCAGGCAGACGCATTGGCAGAGGATATCAAGAAAGTGATAGCTTCTCTCTGATCTGTTCGCTAAATCTCTACAAGTGTATTACAGGCCTTGCGTTTAAGAGCGACTCCAAATGACGCTTAAGCGCGACTCTAAATAAAAAGAAAATCATATTACGGGGAAGGTACACTTCGACATATGTGCACTTTGCTCCATTATATATTTGGATTGACATGCTGAAGAAGTTTTTTATGAACACTCTTTCCTCCTTCGTGGGGGCCTGGATAGCGCTGGTGCTATTCGGGGTGGTAGCAGTGCTTGTCGGAATAGGAATTGTGGCCAAGTTAGGAGTATCTACCTCTACGCCGGATTCCATAAAGAAGGGCAGTGTGCTCAAACTTGACCTTGTCGGTGCAATTGTCGAGCGTGAGACTCCTACGCAGATTGATTATCTGCAGCTGTTGCAGGGTGAAATGGAGCGTCCTCAGACATTGTCAAACCTTGTTCTTGCCATAGAGGAGGCGGCTGAAAATGATAATATTTCAGCGCTCTATGTAAAGTTAGGTGGAGTGTCGGCTTCTCCGGCCACTCTCAATGCCTTGCGTGACGCCCTTATTGATTTCTCGGCAAATTCCGACAAACCGATAATCGCTTATGGCAATTCATTAAGCATGGGTGATTATTATCTGGCCACTGCAGCCGGAAAGGTTTACCTGAATCCCGGAGGCGAGGTAGGTCTCAAGGGATTGGGAGGTACAAGCATATATTTCAAAAATCTCTTTGATAAGCTTGGAGTGCAGTTTCAGGTCGTGAAAGTCGGCACGTTCAAATCAGCCGTAGAACCATATATCCTTAATGAGATGAGTGAGCCGGCCCGTGCGCAACTTGACACTCTTTACACAAATATGTGGGGTGTGATCTGCAATAATATTGCCAAGAGCCGCAAGAAGCTTACGCCAGAGGTTGTGAATAGGGCTATCAACGAAGATTTTATCTTCCTTGAGCCGGCAGAGACAGATCTTAAGGCAGGATTTGTGGATGCTCTTGCCTATGAACGCTCCATGGACAGCATCATTGCCAAAGCTGTGAAGACGGATGTGAAGAAGCTGAATTTCGTGACTCCTTCATCTTTGCTTTCACAGACAGACTGGGGCACGGCTTACAAATCGAAGAAACAGGTAGCGGTGTTATATGCAACCGGTGAGATTGTTGACGGTGGTGGCAGCTCTACCATCAATTATGAGAAGCTTGTGCCGCAGATAGTGAAACTTGCCGAAGATGACAACGTTAAAGGAATGGTCCTAAGAGTGAACTCTCCCGGAGGAGCCGTTTTCGGAAGCGAACAGATAGGCGAGGCTTTGGATTATTTCCAGAGCACTGGTAAGAAGCTCGCAGTGTCGATGGGTGATTATGCGGCTTCCGGAGGCTATTGGATTTCATGCGGGGCAAACAGGATTTTTGCTGATCCACTCACAATCACAGGTTCTATCGGAATTTTTGGTCTTATCCCCAATGTTAAAGGTCTGGCCGATAAGATTGGAGTGACACCACAGACTGTCTCAACGAATCCAAATGCGGAATTCCCAAGCCTATTCTACCCGATGACTGAGACTCAGCAGGCTGCGATGCAGAAATTTGTTGAACGAGGCTATGACAAGTTTGTGGCACGTGTGGCAAAAGGTCGTGGCATGAGCGAAGCTAAGGTGAGAGTCATTGGCGAGGGCCGTGTGTGGGATGCAGTCAAAGCCAAGGAGATCGGTCTTGTAGATGAATTGGGAGGCCTGCGCGATGCCATTGACTGGACAGCGGAGGAGTGTGGGTTAGGTGAAAGTTACGATGTAGCGGTCTATCCCTCTATTGAAGCCACTGTATGGGATTTTCTTCCCGAGCTTTCAGGAATGAAGGCTGACGAGGCAATTCAGAAGGCCCTCGGTGGGGAATATGACATTTTGGCTGCAAGGTGGGCACGCAACATTCTTAAGCAGCAACCGGTGCAAGCCCGTATGCCATATATTCAAGTCGGTTTCTCTACTTCGTCCGCTTGGTGATTCATCAGCGGCTGTCTGATAAGTAGGGATTACGGCAAAAGGTTTATAGGCAGAATCTACGATAAAGAATCTTGAGTAAACTCTTCTGAGGAAGAATTAAGTTCAAGTGAGGCTGATAAATAATTCTTGAGAACAGGATAGTAGAATCAGAAAGGCAGTGAAAAGTAAGAAAGATAAAATAATGGTAGCGTTGCTTACGCCGCTTTCGTGGTTATACGGAGCGGTGACGGGAGTACGCAACTGGCTTTTTGACCAGGGTTTTCTCAAGGAAATGGAATATGATATTCCGATAGTGAGTGTCGGCAATATCACGGTAGGAGGCACGGGAAAGACCCCGCACGTTGAGTATATCATCAGTCATTTGGCTACCGATTATAAGATTGCAGTATTGAGCCGTGGGTATAAACGCAAAACCAAGGGTTTTGTGCTTGCCAATTCCCACAGCACTCCCGAAATGATAGGAGATGAGCCTTTCCAGATATATCAGAAGTTCGGGATGCTTGCGCAGGTAGCCGTTTGTGAGAATCGCCGAAAAGGAATCGAAGAACTCCAACGTCTGTTTCCGGATCTTCAGCTGATAGTGCTTGATGATGCTTTCCAGCACAGATGGGTGAAACCGAAAGTCTCAATCCTCCTGATGGACTATAACCGTCCGGTTTATGAGGATAAACTCTTGCCATTGGGGCGCTTGCGTGAAAGCAAGGTGCAGGTTAACCGGGCGGATATGGTGATCGTAACCAAATGCCCGGAGGAGACTCAGCCGATTGACTTCCGCATAAAGAAGAAAGACCTCAATCTGCTCCCATATCAGAAACTCTGTTTCTCCCGGTATGAATACGGTCGGCTGAAACCGGTATTTCCGGAGGATTCTCCGTATAATGCAAGTCTTCAGCAGCTGACTGATAAGGATGGTGTGCTTCTCCTGACCGGTATCGCTCATCCGCGTTATTTTGTGCGTCATTTCCGCCGTTTTCCATTCAAGGTTAAGGTGGATCATTATCCGGATCATCACGATTTCACACGCGATGATATTGAACGCATCGTGCGGAAGTTCAAGAATGTGCCGGGAGCACGCAAGATAATCGTAACAACAGAGAAAGATGCAGTGCGCCTCATGCACAATCCCTATTTCCCACAGGGCCTGAAGCCTTTCACTTTCTATCTTCCGGTGACAGTGAAAATGGTTGATGCGCTTGAAGAGAGCGATTTTATCGTCTCTTTGAAGAGCGCATTGAAGCTCCCGCGTGAGAATGATGGCTCGCAAGATCAAGTTTCGGAATCTAATGAAGAGACTGAATAACAGAAAGAAGATAGCCAAAGATACGGAGTACCTGAAGAGACGGGATAACTTACGAAACAAGACAAACGAAGATCAAAATAACCCGAGATCTTAAGAATTTATAACTCACCATATTCAACCGATGAATTGGTTGGCATGTTAGAGTTGTAAGAGTTAAGATGTAGAATCAAAACATATAAATCATGGAAAAATCAATGTTGGAAAAAATCAGCGAAACCGCCGATTATATTCTGAATGCAGTAGGCGAAGCGCCTGAGACAGCTGTCATACTCGGCACCGGTCTTGGTGATCTCGTGAATCATATAGACGTCAAAAAGGAAATTCCTTACAGCGAAATTCCGAATTTCCCCGTTTCGACAGTAGAGGGCCACAGCGGAAAGCTCATCTTCGGTAATCTTGGAGGTAAGTATATCATGGCTATGCAGGGTCGCTTCCACTATTATGAAGGATATGACATGAAGCAAGTCACATTCCCTGTCCGCGTAATGCAGAAACTCGGAGTGACCCGTCTTTTCGTCAGCAATGCCGCGGGCGGAATGAACAAAGAGTTTCAGGTAGGTGACGTAATGGTTATCACAGACCATATCAATCTTTTCCCGGAAAATCCGCTCAGAGGAAAGAATTATGATGAACTCGGTCCCCGTTTCCCGGCCATGACAGAGGCGTATAGTTTGGGCCTTATCAGGATGGCAGACGACATAGCGCGTGAAGACGGCATTCGACTGATGCACGGCGTCTACGTCGGCACTGCCGGCCCTACGTTTGAGACTCCTGCTGAATACGAGTATTTCCGAATCATCGGTGGCGATGCAGTGGGAATGTCGACTGTCCCGGAGGTGATTGTAGCCAACCATGCCGGTATGACGGTGTTTGGCGTGTCAGTAATCACTGATCTCGGTGGTAAGGATATCAAGGAAGTTCCTACCCATGAGGAAGTGCAGAAGGCGGCAATCAAGGCTCAGCCAGTGATGACTCATATCATCAAGGAGATGCTCGCACGTATCTGATCAATTAGACGTATCTGATCAGTTTTAGTGTGAATCGGAATATAATTTCCCGGTGGAAAAGATATTCTCTAAAAAAACTTAATCAAAATCCCGGCCTGATAAAACTTCTGTAGTTCAGGTCGGGTTATTAATATTATAAGCAAGCATTGATTCTTACTTAATAGTAACGAAGAAATTACAATAATGACTCAATACTGACTATGGAGAACAAACAGACAGAAATATCCGATTTGGGTGAATTCGGGCTTATCGAACGACTTACGAAAGACTTCCCTTTGCGCAATGCCGAGACAAAGAAAGGCGTAGGTGATGATGCCGCTATTTTGAATTTCGGTGATAAAGATGTGCTCGTCACTACCGATCTTCTTCTTGAGGGTATTCATTTCGATCTCAGATATGTTCCGCTCAAGCATCTCGGTTACAAGGCTGCGATAGTTAATTTCAGTGATATATATGCCATGAACGGCACTCCCAAGCAGATCACTGTAAGCCTGGGTATCTCTAGCCGTTTCACGGTGGAGCATATTGAGGCTCTCTATTCCGGAATTAAACTGGCTTGTGAGATTTATGGCGTTGACCTTGTCGGGGGCGATACAAGTGCATCTGTGACTGGCTTGGTTATCAGTATCACATGTCTTGGTGTGGCCTCGGCAGATGAGGTTGTGCGTCGCGATGGTGCCAAACCTACGGATATAATATGCGTGACAGGTGACCTTGGCGCAGCCTTCATGGGGCTTCAGCTTCTGGAACGCGAAAACACTGTTGCCGCCGGGCAGAAAGACTTCCAACCTGATTTTGCAGGTAAGGAGTATATCCTTGAACGCCAGTTGAAGCCGGAAGCGAGAAAAGATATAGTGGAACTCCTCAAGAAGGAGGGAATAAAACCTACTTCCATGATGGATGTGAGCGACGGCCTCTCATCCGAACTTCTTCATATCTGCAAGGAATCAGGCACAGGTTGTCGCGTGTATGAAGACAAGATACCAATAGATTACCAGACCGCACTCATGGCCGAAGAATTCAACATGAATCTTGTGACAGCTGCCATGAACGGAGGCGAGGATTACGAACTTCTGTTCACAGTGCCCCTTACAGACCATGAGAAAATAGAGAAGCTCAAAGGCGTGAGAATGATCGGCTATATCACCAAGCCTGAATTGGGTTGCGCTATGGTGACCCGTGACGGTGCAGAGATTCCAATAAAGGCACAGGGTTGGAATGCATTTGTTGGTAACAGCAGCTCGCAGGCCGATCAATAAAATCAGATTGAAAGAGAGCTGTCAGTCTTGAAAGAGCTCAGTGTAAGAAAAGGATTAGAAATTGAATATCAGCCCTTGAAAGTAGTACGCTTTTGAGGGCTGAAATCATAAATAAATTTAAAATTCGCATTGTGTCAATCTGATTTTAATAACGTTTAAATGCGTTGAAGATTATTTAACAGTGCGAATGTAAAAATTTAAGTTAATAAATACTATTTTTGCATTTCGAAAAAAGGATAGGTAAAAATTCCGGTTTCATCCCGAAGAGCAAAAGATTAAATCGAGTAAAGATATAGATTGAATCGAGCAAAAATATGAGTGACGATTACCGGTAAAATCCTATTTTTTATCTTTTGTAGATGGCTCTGTTTCAAAATTCATAATTTGTAGTGACAGGTCTTCGGCATGTATTGATAGCCTGATGATACTCAGTTATTCATCATGATATTGAGTTAAACAACGCGAAACAAAGACCCTACGTTTAAGTAAATTACTTATTTTGATACAAACCCCGTCTCAAACCATATTTAAGTAACTTAGAACAAAAAATCAAAACCGGAAATAACTATAAATCTATGAATGAAACTGTGAATATCAGAGAGCTGAACGATCTGATTGCCTCCAAGAGCAATTTTC
>CAZUNU010000072.1:0-13555 GCA_964622105.1 uncultured Sangeribacter sp.
TTTGCCCGTGCCTACATTCTGTTTAAATTTTTTTTGAATGAAAAAATTGGAAAGGAATAACGCAAACCCAACCAAATTATTCCTTAGAACCGATCATCTTGAGGAATTCATCTTCTGTGACCATTGGTATCCCAAGTTTTTCACATTTCTCTTTTTTAGCCGGACCCATGTTTTCACCTGTAAGAACAAAAGAAGTCTTCTTTGAGATGCTACCTACATTTTTACCACCCTCTCGTTCGATGATATCTTTGTATTCATCACGTGAATGATGAGTAAAAGTGCCCGAGATTACAATAGATTTATCGGCAAGGGCATCACCCTTTGGTGCAAGTTTATCTGCCGAGAGGCTCATCTGTAAGCCTGCATCTTTGAGTCGGCGAATATTATCTTCACTAACAGGATCGCGTAAATAATCATAAATGCATTTGGCAATAACGGGACCCACGTCCTGAATAGCTGTCAGTTCTTCTTCCGACATTGATTGGAGATTATCCATCGTCTTGACCGCTGTTGCTAATCTTTTGGCTGTTGTTTCTCCAACATTGGGAATCGATAAGGCATAGACAACTCTTTCAAAAGGTACGGATTTAGAAGCTTCTATACCTTCTATGATACGTCGGGCCGTTTTCTCGCCAATCCTGTCGAGCTTTTCAAGTTTTTCTTGGCTAAGGTCATAAAGATCAGCTATTCTCTCCACAAGTCCGCAATCAAATAGGAGTTCAGCCGTTTCTTCTCCGATTCCATCGATATTCATCATTCTGCGTGCGCAGAAATGCTCGATTTTGCCTGTAATCTGTGGCCGACATCCATAATGATTAGGGCAACACCATGCTGCATCCCCATAAATGCGAACGAGCTTTGTGCCACAAACCGGACAGTTTGTGACAAAGTGAATCTTCGGTGCTTCAGGATTACGTTTTGATTTCTCGACTCCGGTAATCTTGGGGATTATCTCACCCCCCTTCTCCACATAAAGCCAATCGCCCTGATGAATATCAAGTTCCTGAATGATATCATCATTGTGAAGTGATGCTCTTTTAACTATAGTGCCCGACAGCAGAACCGGTTCCAGATTGGCAACCGGGGTGACTATACCCATACGTCCGGTTTCGAAAG
The DNA here is from genome assembly GCA_964622105.1 of uncultured Sangeribacter sp. Classification (GTDB taxonomy): domain Bacteria; phylum Bacteroidota; class Bacteroidia; order Bacteroidales; family Muribaculaceae; genus Lepagella. The sequence continues at coordinate 1,117 of CAZUNU010000072.1, forward strand.
AAACAAATCGAAGGGGAGTGCAGGCATTCTCCGGATTAAACTTAAAGGCGATTGCCCATCTCGGTGACTTGGCAGTGTACCCGAGATTTAATTGCTGCCGTAAAGAATTGACTTTAAACACAAGGCCATCCGTAGCTACCGGTAATTCTTTTCGATGAACATCCCAATAGTCGACGTATTCGTTTACTTCTTCGAGAGAGTGGAGCAGCTGCATGGCTTTCGAGACTTTGAATCCCCAGCTTTCAGCAGCTTTCATATTGTCGTAATGATTGTCTGCCGGAAGATTATCACTCAAGAGATAATAAAAACGAGCGTCAAGATGACGTTTGGCCACTTCCCGAGGATCTTGCATCTTCAATGTACCTGAAGCTGCATTTCTTGGATTGGCAAAGAGAGGTTCCTCATTATATGCTCTTTCCGCATTCAGTTTTTCAAACACTTCCCATGGCATGAGAATCTCTCCACGTATTTCGAACTCTTCCGGCCAATCACCCGGTTGAAGCTGTAGCGGTATGCTTCGAATGGTCTTGACATTGGCTGTCACGTCATCGCCCTGAGTGCCATCACCACGGGTCACGGCGCGTTGAAGCCTACCGTTCTTATAGGTAATGGAAATAGATGTGCCGTCGAATTTCATTTCCCCGACAATACTGAATTTCTCTCCTGCAAGAGCTTTCCTGATCCTATCAAACCACTCGTCAACTTCTTCAATGGAGTAGGAATTGGAGAGCGACATCATGGGACGTGCATGCACAATATGTTCAAAGCCCTTGGTAAGATCGGAACCGACTCGCTGAGTAGGAGAGAGCGGATCACCATACTCGGGATAAGTTTTTTCAAGTTGCTCAAGTTCTTTCATCATCATATCAAATTCCTTATCCGAAATCTCAGGACGATTCAGTATATAGTAATTATGATTATGACGATGGAGTTCTGAGCGAAGTTTTTCTATTTTTTCTTTAATACTATCTGTCATATGGTATCTTACGGTTAATTGAGATTCAAAAGAAAATTATTGTATGAAAGGATATTTCACCGACCATAGGAATAGTCCGGATGCCGGCATAGATATTCCTGCTGAACAACGATCCTTTTTTTCAATTATGGATTTGAAGTCATAAAGGGACAGTTTCCCTCTACCAACATCTACCAAAGTTCCGACGATAGCGCGTACCATATTTCTGAGAAAACGATCAGCTGTTATTGTGAATACTATGCCATGTCCGATAAGACTACCTATATCGTTATCTTCCTTCACCGGTTCCCACAAGGCTTCTCTTACATCGCAGATATTTGTCTTGCTGTCGGAATGAAGTTTGGCAAAAGAAGTGAAATCTTCTGTTTTTAGAAGTAACTCCGCTGCCTCATTCATTTTCGTAAGATCAAGTTCTGAAGGGGAATGCCAGCAAAGGGCGTTCAGAAATGGTGTCTTGTCATACGTAATGAAATATTTATATTTCCTTTCACAAGCATCGAAACGAGCATGTGCATCATCTGCTACTCTGAAAATATTATAAATCGCTATGTCTTTCCCAATAAGGCGGTTTAATGACAGAATTATTCTGACAACGTTATCGGCGTGGTCTAAAGATTGATTTGAATCCGGCAGATCAAAATGAGCATACATCTCACGAGCATGCACCCCGGCATCCGTGCGTCCTGCGCCTACAATAGTTACCGGGATGCGTAATACAGTAGATAAGGCTCCCTCAATTTTCTGCTGCACGCTTACCGCGTTTGGCTGAGATTGCCAACCGTGGTAAGCTGCGCCATTATAGGAAAGTCTAATAAAATATCTCATTATCAGTCGCGTTCAAGATATGTTATTCCATAAAGACCGGACTTATAGTTATTGAGAAACTGTCTGCCCTCCTCCGCGGAAATAATACCTTGTTTCATCTTTCCTGAAACCCAAGTCTCGAGTTTTCTCACGAGTTTCTTAGGACTATATTCAACGTAATCAAGTACGTCAGCTACTGGTTCGCCGTCAATAATCTGTTCGATTTCATAGTTGTCCTTATTGACAGAAATGTGCACGGCACTTGTATCGCCAAACAGATTATGGAGATCTCCGAGAATTTCCTGGTAAGCACCTACCAGGAACACTCCTATATAATACTTGTCGTTTTGACGGAAAGTATGTATAGGTAGTGAGTAAGACATTCCCTGTGGGGAGACGAATCGATTTATCTTGCCATCTGAATCACAGGTGATGTCTTGGATAGTACATCTGCGGGTTGGTTTCTCATCCAATCTTTGAATAGGCATAATCGGAAAGAGCTGATCGATGGCCCATGAATCGGGGAGACTCTGGAAAAGTGAGAAATTGCAGAAGTATTTTTCCGGTAGCATTCGGTCGACTTTTTTCAATTCTTCCGGTGGATGCTTCATGCTCTTTGTAAGATCATTGACATCGCGGGCAACCGACCAGAAAAGTTTCTCGATCTGGGCGCGGGTGCGTAGATCAAGAAGACCGAGACTGAAAAGCTCAAGTGCTTCTTCGCGAATTTGAAGAGCATCATGCCAGTCTTCAAAAAGGGTAGTGGCATTGATACGATCCCAGATATTGTAGAGTTCCTTTGCCAATTCATGTGCATCATCGCCTATAACCTCATTATCATTCCAAATAGGAAGTTGAGTTGTCTCCAGAACCTCAATGATCAGCACAGAATGATGGGCGGTCAAAGATCTTCCACTTTCCGTGATAATATTGGGATGAGGTAGATTATGTTTCACACATACATCTACAAGAGCAGAAACAGAGTCGTTAACGTATTCCTGGATGGAGTAGTTCATTGAATTTTCTCCCATGGAAGACCGGGTGCCATCATAGTCAACCCCAAGGCCACCACCTATATCTACAAACTCAATGTTAAAGCCCATTTTCGACAACTGAACATAGAACTGCATTGCCTCGCGAAGAGCATTCTTGATTCTGCGTATCTTGGTGATCTGACTGCCGATATGGAAATGAATGAGTTTAAGGCACTGGGTCATGTTGTTCTTCTCGAGGAACGACAGTGCATCAAGAAGCTCGGAAGAATTAAGACCGAATTTTGAAACATCACCGCCTGATTCTTCCCATTTGCCACTGCCGGAAGAGGAGAGTTTGATCCTTATACCAATGTTGGGTGAAATGTTGAGACGTTGGGCAACGTCAGCAATCAACTTCAGTTCATTAAGTTTCTCAACTACAAGATATATTCGCCGGCCCATTTTCTGAGCAAGAAGAGCAAGCTCAACATAGTCTTCATCCTTATAGCCGTTGCAGACAATGATAGAATTTGACTGAGGATTCACAGCAAGCACAGCGTGAAGTTCCGGTTTTGAACCGGCTTCCAGGCCTATATTATATTTATTGCCATGACTTACTATCTCCTCAACTACCTGGCGCATCTGGTTGACTTTAATAGGGTAGACCACAAAGTTCTGGCCATTGTAGTCGTATTCGTCCGCTGCTTTTTTGAAACAGGCAGAGATCTTTTGGATCCTGTTGTCAAGAATGTCAGGGAAACGCAACAGGAGAGGAGCCGATACATCGCGAAGTTTAAGCTCGTCGATAACCTCCTTAATATCAACTGACGCACAGCCTTCACGTGGGGTGACCTGTACGTGGCCTTTTTCGTTGATAGAAAAATATTTTAAACCCCAGCCACTGATATTATAAATTTCAGCTGAGTCTTCAATTCTCCACTTTCTCATTCAAGTATAATTAATTATGAATTAAAAAGGTAAGTATCCTTATTAAATTATTAAATCAGGATACTGAATACTTATAGATTTATGCTTTTCTGCCAAGAATCTCAAATTTCTCTACAATAATTTCAGTTTTGCGTCTCACAATTTTCAGACGATCTTCAAATTCTCTTGTATGGAGATAGCCTTCCACATATAATTGTGTTCCTTTTCTGACATATCTCTCCACTATGCGAGCGTTTTCTCCTCCAAACACCAAAGAATGCCATTCCGTAGTCTCAACCCTGGCGGCTCCGCGGATTTCATTGGTGGCAAGAGAGAGACTGGCTATAGTTCTGTCTTTATCCGGATATCTTACGTCCGGATCGCTTCCAACATAACCAAGCAATATGACTTTATTAACCGACATTTCCCTGACTTATTGAAAATTTGAAATCATGCAAACCAAGAGACTGATTTATTTCTGGTGTCCGGATCAAAACATGATGGCTTTAGATGCAAACCAACTTTCTCGTCAAGTGCAAAGAAGAGATTCATGATATGCAATGCATCTCCGGCACCACCCCGAATATGACAGTCGCCTACAGTAGTTACTTCCAAAAGACCTGCACCCGGTTTCTGGATTGTGATGATGCATTTGTGAGTACCCTCGACTTCGATCCTGTTAATTTCCGAAAGACTGGTGAAAGTAAAGTTGTGGTCGTCATAAACTGAATCGTAAATATTGCTGACTTCTGCTATTGCCAGGGGGGATTTCAGCACACTTGATACTTTCATAGACCGACCGGATTCACATGGGTTCAAAGTTATGTGAAGTTTCCCGTTGAAACTATTTTGAGTTTTCTGAATGAACGTAGAAATTTCCTTATTGAGAGAAACTTTATTGATTGTAGCGAGCACTTCCGGAGCCGCATGTATGGCAATCTCAATATCAGAATTCAGCAAAAGATTCATAGCCAAGGGATACAGAGCTATCAGCGCAAGGGATGCTGCCGGAGTAGGCACCACAGCAATCCTTGCACCTCTTACAAGAGGCTTTCTATTAGCTTCTGATAAGCCATATTCCATCCCATTGCCATCACATCTATCCATACGCGATGGAGCCATATCTACAATTCTTAGCTCCGGGTGAGATGATGAGTTCTGGAGGAGATCGTTGCCTAACTCTGAATCATCGGCAATAAAAACGATATCAAGCTCAGAAGGATTAAACCTATCTGAGAAATTCACTATATTCTCACCCATAAATCCATGATGACGAGAACCGACCATCCGTCCGGCCCAGGCAGGAGCGTAAAGCGATAGAATTTCTACTTCCGGGTGAAGGATAAGCAATCGTAAAAGTTCTCCGGCATCTGGAGAATCAGCACCTATAATTCCTACTTTAATCATTGCATCAAAATTTCAGGGTCAACAGATAGAATGTCTGAGAAGAGCTTGATTGCCTCTTGACGAGTCATTCCTTCTCTAAGCACAGCAAAAATGGTATCACTTCCAGGTATTGTGCCGAGGATATCATTGTTCATGCTCATATCAATATCATAAGCAAGACCGGATGCATAGCCATTCCGGGTCTTGATAACCGCAATATTTCCGGAGAAACGTATTGAAATGAATCCACTCTGATAATTAGCTCGTGCAGGCACTTTGCCGGTGTTTATGATTCTGTCCTTTAAGGAGTCGCTTTCAGGAAGAACATACATGTAAGTGCCTCGATCCGTCGGAACCTTAGTAGTTTTCAGCATCTTCAGATCCCTTGAGAGGGTAGCTTGCGTCACAGGATGACCTTTTTTGGCCAATGCCAAAGCAAGTTCTTCCTGACTGCCGATGCATTGATTGCGTATCAGCTCAATTATCAGATTTATTCTCTTTTTTCTGTTTTTCATTCTCTTCTACTGAAATAAATGGCGAAGTGTCTCACCTTTAGAGATTATTCGAGTTTATTCTTTCGTCGATCAAGTTCGGCTTTTATTCGGGCGGCTTCTTCGTAATCTTCATTTTCCGCTGCTATGAGCATTGCGTCAGAAAGTTGCGCATCGTTCATAGCCGATAAGGAATCCGCCGGCTCCTTTATATGATTAAAACTTTCAGAGTCATTATCCGAAGTGTCTACCTGTTTGTCTGCCTCAAATCCTGCTTCATCAAGCACATCTTCTGTAGTATATATAGGAGCACCAACCCTAATGGCTAATGCTACGGCATCAGATGACCGAGAGTCGATGATTTTTTCGGTTTTCCCATCAGAAAACACGAGATCGGCTGCAAAAACACCATTTGGCAACTTGCGTATCTCCACTCTCACAAGAGAAATGCCGAAAGCCGACAGTGAGGCTGCCATTGTGTCGTGTGTCAAAGGACGCGGAGTCGCAACTTCCTGAAGTTTACATTCAATAGCTTGGGCCTCAAGATAGCCTATGATAATCGGAATCCGTCGCTTGGTGCCAACTTGCTGAAGTATCAGGGCATAAACGGCCGACTCAATCTGATTGTAGGTGATGCCAATAAGTTCTAATCTATATTTCTTTTGCATTTTTGAATTCTTTTTTATCTTCAGCTGACTGATCTTTTCCCGTTTTACGATGACGCCTTCTACTCTTTGATTCCCTGAGAGTAATCATAGCCGATCCGAGACAAAGTTGCTGGTCCGGAGTATAGATAATTGCATATTGACCTGGAGCGATTCCTTGTACATCTACATCCGAATGAATAGACAAACCATCGGAAGACCTAACCAGCATACCCGGCAGAAATTCAGGTGAATGGCGCGTCTTGAATGAAATCCTTATTTCGTCTTCAATGGGGATGTTTGATTTCAAAACATAGAGATCCGGATTTATACTTTTAGTATCTGACAGGGGTTCATCGAAAGGGTCACAGGAAATCCAGTTGGGTTCTTCAAGAGAGATAACTCGACCATATTGTTCCTGGGCTCCGTAGCCATTGGCTACGTATATAGCATTATCTTTCACGTTCTTCTTGACCACAAACCATGGTCCACCGCTTAATCCGAGTCCTTTTCGCTGTCCGATAGTATAAAGCCAGTAACCTTTGTGAGTGCCAATTTTTTTCCCTGACGCTATATCAATCACCGGTCCTTCTTTCTCTCCTAAATGTCGTGCAATGAAATCAGCATAATCAATCTTGCCAAGAAAACAAATTCCTTGAGAATCTTTGCGTGAAGCATTTGGAAGATTGGCTACCTTAGCCAAGGCTCTTACCTCCGCTTTTGTGAGATCTCCAAGAGGGAAAAGTATATGTGACAATTGAGGATAAGATATTTGAGCAAGGAAATCAGTTTGATCCTTGACCGGATCTGCGGCCGTTGCCAGATATAATTTCCCATCCACTTCTTTAATAGATGCATAATGGCCTGTGGCGGTTTTTTCGAAATCTTTGCCCCATCTTTGTTCAAAGAACCCGAATTTAATCAATTTGTTGCACATTATGTCGGGGTGAGGTGTGAGACCTTTCTTAACAGTGTCGAGAGTATACGCCATCACATGATCCCAATATTCCTTGTGAAGAGAAACTATTTCCAGAGGAAGATTATATTTGCGGGCAATCAGGCGGCACATCTCAATATCCTCTTCAGCAGAACAGTCACCTTCATCATCATCCATACCTATCCGAATGTAGAAGAGATGAAGATCGTGTCCCTCTTGATATAGTTTATGGACCACAACGGCACTATCGACACCACCTGATATCAAAACTGCTATTTTCATACTTCCTCCAATTCAGCTTCACTTTTATTTTCAGTGTGAATTATATAAAGCGAAAGGAAATAGTCGACAGAAATTTTGCCGGGCCCTACAAGAGCAAGGAAGAAATAGATTCCAAGAAACATAATAGGCAAATATCCCTGTTGCTGCCAGTCAAGCAGATAAGCTGCTTCGACTGTGGAGTTATGGAGAAGATGATATTCAGCTAAGATCATTGCCACAAAAGGGGGCAAAATCATCAGGCGTGTCAGAAATCCGAACATAATGAATAATGAGCAAACAAGCTCTATGGTTATCATTATGATAAGGGAGGTTTCAGAACTCATACCGAGTACGGAGGGAAATACATATTGCATCTCATAGAATCTGGCAAGTTGCCTTATTCCGAATTGCATCAGCATGATGCCGATGAAAAGCCGGAGAAAAAGACGACCGAGATTTGTATATGAATACCCGGTAGACCGAAAGTATACTCGCTTGAGCATTCTTGACAAACTGAATCTTCTCATAAACATATGTTTTAAAGTCTGCTAATTTATTCCCCTAATAATTAAGAAACAAATCGGCGCGTTGATTTGACAAAGGAAGGAGATGTTATTGCGAAACACGTTTCAGAGCCTCGTTTACAGCTGTTGGAACCGTAACATTCTTAAGAATAATGTTGGTGTCGCCGCCAATCAGATATACGGAGGGCTCTGCTCTGAGATCTACGATATCTGAAACTTCCGGAGCTTCTCCAACTGTCCATGTAGAGGGGTAGTTAGCTATTTCTTTCTCCCAATTTTCCATCTTAAATGGAATAATATAGAGGATATTGAGTTTTCCCTGATCTACAGCCTGACGGAGCGGGACGTTTGTTTCCATTTTCAGCCTTGTCATTCTCCAATCTGTATCCTCCGGATTCCCGAAAATGATAATTGTCGGAGTAGACATAGCCATGTACTTCTCTTTCTTCCCATTTTTACCGGTGAAATCAAATGAAGGAGCAGGCTTTCCCGTCATTGAGTTCTGGAGAGTGCGCAATTGCTTTTCATATTTTACCTTTCGTGCAGCCGGAATCTTTTTATTTTTAAGAAAAGCTTCAAGAAATTTTGTGTAGACAGCATCCACCCAGAATTCAGCTCTCGGGCCGTAGAGCACCTCTTCAGAAGCTTTGGTAAACTGCGTAAGAAGAGTAGGATTTTTCGATATCTTCTCAATAAGTTTGTCGATAGATGCTTCCGCATTAGCCAGGTCAGCCCACCGTAAAGGGACTGAATATACTTTCATTGCATCATTGAGTGCATTCTGGTCAACTGCTGTAGTTGCTTTAAAATCCATTGAATCCCAGAAATGTTCAAGAAGATAATTGGATTTATCCACGAGAGAAGTCAAGGACTCAGGTGCAGTAGGATATTCAAACAGAGGTTCGATCTGCATGACTTCCTGTGCATAAACCGGTGTGGCCAGATACAGAGTGGCACCGATTGAGACAGATAATAATAATTTATTAATATTGAATTTCATGATGACAATTTTATTCTATTACAAGATTTCTTATGGCGTCTGCCCATGCATCATAACCTTTACCGAGCAGGTGAAGCCCGTCATTTGTAAACTCTCGCCGGAGCTTACCGGTCCTGGGTTCAGCCAGAGTGGGCCAGAGGTCCACATATTCAGCGCCATTCCTGTCTGCTATTTCTTTCAGCCGCTCATTCAGAAGAACAACAGTAGTTTCTTTCCCTTTTAGATTTTTGTATCTGTTGAAATCATTGTTGATGGGCATTATTGATTGCACGTATAATTTACTCTCCGGAGACTGGGTTCTGATCCTTTTGACAAGATCCTCATATTCTTCAGCCATTCGGTCAACAGTAAGATTATGTGAGACATCATTGATGCCAATCAGCAAAAAGATTTTGGATGGATGATAATCCGTAACTTGATGCAGGCGTTCAACTACTCCAGATATTACGTCTGAAGAAATGCCCCTATTCTTAATGGCCGGATTATCAAACAACTCGCTGAATTCTCCACCATCTGTTATGGAATTGCCCAAAAAGACAATATCTCCCGGTTCAACTGGCAGAAGATTGAAGAGTGTCACTCTTTGATGCCAATATTCACTTCTGGTAGCTGCTTGAGCATTAAAAGCCAATAGCGAAGCCAATGACAATAATGCAACAGATGAATGATATTTCAAAAAAGTTGAATTCATAATCTCAGTTTATTTTTCGCGATGAAACTCAATGAGGCCTTGCATGGGTGTTTCGGCTATTGAAGTGACCCTATAGCCTAAGGATTCAGCCGCCTCTCTCAATAATCTTGCGAAATGAAAAGCAATAGAACCTGTGAAGCTCAGATCGAGTGTATGAGCTCCGGGATACATAGCAACATTTCTTCTGACAAATTTAGTGAGTTCCTTCAGCACCAGAGAATAGATATAGGGATTCCAAAGATTATCCTTCAAGAAAGGCACGAGAGACGCCAGGAATTTGTTCGGCGTATGGCTACGATATATGTTTTCAAGAATACCGGGTAGGGTAAGCCCATAAGCCTCAAGGAATTTATCGCGAATAGATTCCGGAAGCTGATTTTTGAAAGCATCACTGACTAAGCGTTTGCCTAAAGCTGCACCGCTTCCTTCATCGCCTAAAATGTATCCTAAAGATGGGATTTGGCTGACAATGGAAGTGCCATCATAGAGACATGAATTTGATCCTGTTCCCAAAATACAGGCTATTCCTTTACGATTTCCGAAGAGTGAACGGGCTGCGCCAAGAAGATCTGAGGCTACATTTATATCGCTTTTTTTCCAAGTAAGAGCGATAGCCTCTTGCATTTTTGTGCAAATTTCATCAGTGGCACATCCTGCGCCATAATAATGCACTTCCTCAACTTCAATATGAGCTGGAAGGCGAGAAGCAACATCCCGGAATGAATTTGCCACACTGTCGGGATGGGCAAGAAGTGCGTTCAACCCATCAGAAACAAAAGAAAAAGCTACTTCCCCCGAATTATTCAGAAGAGCCCATTCAACTTTTGTGGAACCAGCATCGGCAATAAGTTTATTTTTCATTTCCTAATATTAAAGAGCAAAAATTGGAGAGATAAAATGTATTTCAAAAGTTAAATCAAAGTATTCTCAGCCCCCTGTTCAGAGCCTAATTATAAACTTAAGCAACGCCATACTGAGAAAATGGCATTGCAGTGGAGTACAAAATTAATAAAAAGTTTATAATTATTTATACTTCGATAGTTAAACTTTATAGAAGTAGCGATAAATTTTTTTAAATAATACGCGAAAAGGCGCCCTTTTTAGGGGGCGCCTTCACATTGTTTTCTCTAATCTATCCACCTTTCCGGCTCGGCGGATTTGTCGTTGTCACTACTAAGTAAACCTTATAGGATATTTAGCAGGATGATATCTTTAGAACGGTTCGGGATCGTTGAAGTTGGTCCATTCACCTACGATCTGGCGGAGCTGAGTGTCACCGATTGTACGAAGGTCAGTCAGGTTGACATTGTAGCTGATATTGAGGTGAGTGAGGAGGGGATCGAAGCTTACGTCAAGAGTCTGGAGCTGGTTGTTGCTTACGTTAACTCTCTGGAGGAAAGAAAGGTTGCTGAGGTCAACATAGGTAAGGTCGTTCCACTCGAGATTTACGAATGCCAGAGTCGGAGTGTTGGAAACGGTGAATGTGGTGAGATCGTTGTAGGGTGCGAACACATCGTTGAGGGCCTTGCAACCATTGATTGCGAGCTGAGTCATGTGGTTGTCATTCACAGCGAGTGTGTTGAGCGAGGGAAGATCCTGAATGTAGAGTTTCTGGATCTTGTTGCCCTGAAGGTTGAGGTTCTCGAGCTTTGTAAGACCTGAGAGAGTGATTCCGTTGAGGTCGTTGTAGCCTGCATAGAGAGTCTTGAGGGCCTGGCAGTTGCCTACAGTAAGCTCTTCAAGCTTGTTGCTCATTACGTTGAGGTAATTGAGGTTTACAGCGTTTGTAACGTCGAGAGCAACGAGGTGGTTGCCTGCGAGGTTGAGCTTCTTGATGAGGGGCACACCGGAAAGATCGATCTCATCGATACGGTTGCGGTTGAGCTTGAGGGTCTGAAGCTGCTGAGTGTCGAACTGAGCCTCAGAAAGGCGGTTCTTAGAAGCATTGATCTCTGTTACAGTAGGAGAGGTAACTGCGAGAGCAGTGAGCTTATTTCCGCTTACGTCAAGTTTCTCAAGAGCGGTGAAGCCGGCGAGATCGAGAGATCCTGCGAGGTTCTTGTTGTCCCATTTGATTTCAGTCACGTGTCCGTTGGAAACGGTTACACCGGGGATATTTGCTACATTGTTGCCGGAGAAACCGAGAGCCTGACCATTTGTACCACCATTGGCAGCGGGCTGATTGATGAAAGCCTGAAGACTCTTAGCTTCGTTCTTTGCGAGATTCTGCGCCCAGCCGGTTGAGAAAGCTGTAAGGGCAGCCAAGAATAAAATTGATTTTTTCATAACTCGATTAATTAAAGATTTAGAGAAATATGTTTTTTGTTTGTTTTACTTATAAAACGTTCAAGAATGAATATGGTTCTAAAAAAGTGCAAAAATTTTAAAAATTTTTTTCTTCTATAATTTTGGCACTTCATGTGGATGATGGTTAAATGGACTTTCTTCCTCTTTCAAATAGCAGTTCAAATTTCAAATAGCAGTTCAAACGCTTACATTCTCTTTCTCTTAATTCTCTTAATTCTCTTAATTCTCTTAATTATTATTAAGGAGTAATTGTATTTATTAAAGCAAAAACCGGTGGTAAGTATCAGTGCTCTCTTTAGAGTAGTGGCGTCAGTGGGGCATCAGCTTGCGGCCCCCAACTTAAAGTTGAAAACCATTCCTATGGCACGTGGGAGCAGCAAGCTGACGCTCTTACCTCATATTGTATAATATTAAAAATTATAATCTGAATTTTTCATTGACATGAATTTAATTCGAAGTGTGAGAAAAATAAAGTAGATGTTAATCTTTTTTATAAGCAATGGCGTTATATAGATGA
>CAZUNU010000073.1:0-13532 GCA_964622105.1 uncultured Sangeribacter sp.
GCACCTTCATATCCTCAAGCGAGCAGATAGAGACGCCGGCTTTACCAACGTCGCCTACTACTCTCTCGTGGTTGGCATCATATCCTCTGTGGGTAGGAAGGTCGAATGCCACTGAAAGACCCTTCTGGCCGGAAGCCAGGTTACGGCGATAGAATGCGTTTGACTCAGCGGCTGTAGAGAAGCCTGCGTACTGGCGGATAGTCCAGGGACGCAAAGGATACATTGCGCTGTAAGGGCCACGAAGGAATGGAGGAAGACCTGACACATAATCAAGATGCTCAAGGCCTTTAAGATCCTCTTCTGTATATACGGGCTTTACCGGGATAAGCTCAGCGGTAATCCATTCTGCCTCATTTCCATTTGAGGCCGGAGCTGCATGTTTCTCAGAGATTGCAGCTTCAATATTGATATCTTTGAAATTCGGTCTCATTTTCAGTTGAGAAGTTTGGCGTTAAACTTAATCAGGGTGTCAAGCACATTTACCCTAACATGGATAAATTCTTCAATTCCCTCGGCTTTAAGTTCCTCCATGCATGCAGGAGCTCCTGCCACTACAAACATCGCACGGCCTGCGAGTTCCTTGAAGGCCTCAGGTGCATATGTAGCGTATTCATCATCGCTTGAGCATAAAACTACTACATCAGCGTCCTTTTCGATAGCGGCGTCTACACCCTCTTTAACTGTGTTGAAGCCGATATTGTCGATGATCTCATAGCCTGCGCAACCGAAGAAGTTTGCTGAGAACTGTGCTCTCGCAAGACGCATGGCAAGATTGCCAATGGTAAGCATGAATACTTTAGGACGCTTGCCGCTTCTTTCGGTATCAAGACGAAGCTGCTCAAACTGGCTTGCAGCACGATCGAATACGAGTGACTCAACAGCACCGTCCTCAACCTCAGGATGACAACCGCAACCACCGTCATGATCTCTTTCAATCTTATCCAATGCTTTCTCGTTGAAGTTAGGATACTGGTTGGTGCCGAGAAGGATCTCTTTACGGCGAGCTACTTCAGAATGACGTTTTACGCCGCTTTCATTAACTGCTTTCTGGATCTCACCTTTCTTGAGAAGCGCGAGGAATCCACCTTCCTCTTCAACTTTATTGAAGAGCTCCCAGGCAACCTTGGCGATAGATGCGGTGAGGTTCTCGATATAATATGAACCACCGGCCGGGTCGACAACTTTGTTAAGGTGACTCTCTTCACGGAGAAGGAGCTGTTGGTTGCGTGCGATTCTCTCGCTGAATTCATCAGGACGCTTGTACTGAAGGTCAAACGGCAGAGTCTCGATAGAGTCTACGCCGGCTAACGCAGCGCTCATTGTCTCTGTCATAGAACGCAACAGATTTACATGAGCATCATAGATAGTCTGGTTGAACTGGCTTGTGACAGCGTGTACGTGCATCTTGCAGCATTCGTCTTCTGCTCCATATGCTTTCACGATTTCTGCCCAAAGCATTCTGGCCGCACGGAATTTTGCAAGCTCCATGAAATAATTTGAAGAGATGCCCATGTTGAACTTGATACGTCCGGCTGCCTCACAAGGTGTGAGACCTTCGTCAGTAAGAATAGTCATCCATTCCGCACCCCATGCAAGAGCATAACCGAGTTCCTGAGTAATGTAAGCTCCGGCATTATTGAGCATATATGAATCTACGGCAAAGCATTTGAGACCCGGAACATCTTTCACGGTCTCATACATTGCCTTAGCTTCTGCCTTTATATCTTTCGGGAAATCAAGTCCATGACGGAGAAGACGTTTGAAAGGATTGAAATCGATCGAACCCTTGAACTCGTTCTCAAGACCTTTCTCCTTAATATAAGATACGAGAATTCCTGCTATCTCCACTGCTTTGCCCATGCAGCAAGAGATATTTACTTCAATCTTTTTGAGATCGATATCCCGGAGGATAGCGTCAAGACCCTCTTTGGTTATATCACGGCCAACTTTGATCCCTACAGAGTCAACTCCACGGTCGATTGCATGGAGAGCCTCCTTGTTGATCTCCTCAGGTGTGGTGCCCAGGATTTGCTGACGGATTAGCCAATTGTTGGAATCTTTTGTACCTCTTACATAAGGGAACTGACCCGGAACAGTGCCCATGTGAGTGAGCTCTTTCAGATCTTCTCTTCTGTAAAATGGCATTACGTTGAAGCCCTCGTTTGTACGCCATACAAGTTTCTTATTGAAATCGGCGCCTTTGAGGTCGACATTTATTTTCGCAACCCAATCTTCAGTAGAGACAGGCTCGAACATGTCGAACAGTTTTTCTTGGTTGTTTGCCATGACTGGTTAATTCTTATTATAAAAAATATAATGTTGATCTCTTGTTTCAGTAGGTTCACCTTGAACGGTGACAATGTTTCCTATGCAGATTCAAAAGCGTTGTCCCGGCTTTTGTTCTTACTCTGCAAAATTAGATATTCTCTTTTAATTAAAGAAATTTTTCAGTTATTATTTCTCAATAAGGAGTTGTTTTCCTTCGCATCGGAGCACTTTTCCAGGAAATTCGTCTACCAACTGCAGATTATGCGTTGCCATGACAACACAATGACCTTTCTCAACCAGGCTATGAAGCAGAGTCACGATTTGGTAGCCTGTCTGAGGATCGAGATTACCCGTTGGCTCGTCAGCCAGAATCAGATCAGGTTTGTTTAGCAAAGCCCGGGCTATTACTATACGCTGTTGTTCCCCTCCGCTGAGCTCATGAGGCATTTTATAACTTTTATTAGCCATCCCTACTGCCTGAAGCACCTCCTCTATCCTTTCATCCGCTTCGTTTTTATTCTTCCAACCCGTAGCTTTGAGCACAAACCTGAGGTTTCCACTCACCGACCTGTCTTGAAGTAACTGAAAGTCTTGGAAAACTATACCGATTTTTCTGCGCAGATAAGGAATGTCTTTATTACGGATGTCGAGCATATTATAGCCTAACACTTCAGCCTTTGTTCCTCCCGGAATCTTTATATCGGCATACATCGATTTCATCAGACTACTCTTTCCGCTTCCAACACGCCCAACAAGATAATGAAATTCTCCCTTTGATAATGAGAAGGTCACATCTTTAAGAACGCTTTTTTCCGCGCGCTCTATTTCAACATCCTTATAATCTACTATTACACTCATTGTGTCTTTTTTCATTTATGTGCAAATTTAATCAAAAAACCTCAAATAATCCTTTTTATATTCAGATTATTTGAGGTTTTATTTTTCTTGAAAACTCTTTATAATTGCTTTTACAGTTTTGTTTCAATGCATGTTTATTCCAGAAGTGAGTTTCAAAGCTGGTGGTAGATGCTCGACAAGAAATAACTTTAGGATCCAAGCTCTTAGAAGCTAAGCATCATCATACATGTCAAACGGTTGGCACTACCATTTGTTTCATTAAAATTCATTCTTTTACCGGCCAGATATTCAGCTCCGACCTCAAAACGCGGTGTGATATCCCAGAAAAGGTTCAAAGCACCGTAAAGGCCATATTTATATTGGCCATCTCCGGGGTTATGTCTCGGATAATAGCGTTGTTCCGACAGACACAGATTCGTGAAAAGATTAGGTTTGAAATAATACTTTGCTCCTACCACATACCCTACAGCAGTCGGTGCGTATAGTCTTCCCTTCTCTTTTTCATCAGGTATAAGATCAAAGCTGCCGGTAGAGAGATCAGTGGTGTAAGATTCGTGTCCTTGTCCTATTGAAGCTATGCCATAAACGGTAAGATTAGGTATCACCTGCACCTCTGTTGAAAGTTGCACTGCCCATCCGATAATATTCCTATTGCGGTCTTTAATAAGATCTCGGTAGGTCAGGGTCCTCATCAAACCCGATAAGCGTAAATGGCTTAATCCTCCGTTCCATTGGAATTGTCCGAAAGCGGCAATATCAGGAAGAAAATCGCTACATGCTTTTGTGTTGACGCCATCGGCTGCCGTTGACGATTCTGGAAACTCAAGACTACCTGCCACGGTCCACTTATTCTTGAACGTATGCATGTAACGTACAAGAACTGCAGTATGAGAAGTCACACCATTGGCACCGGATCCGTCAATCGTCTGTGGTTCGGCGCCTGTGTCTTCAAATGTTGAAGTAGCGAGACCCGCAGTCCAGTCTCCGGCCGTCAGGTAAGCCTTCTTCAATTTAAAGTCTCTGTAGTTGTAACCGGAAAAATCCGCTTGGAAATACGCCATGAAATTTCCGATTTTTGTATTTCTTCCTAAAACAGTAAAAAATAGGCCGGTGCCTGCTGCATTAGCCGAAAGTCTACGCATGGAAGTAGGGTCTTTGGGTATTGGAATTAGATAAGGCACAAATCCGTTAGCAGGTATCGAGCCGTTCCAATCGTAAAAGCCTCTAAGTCTTACCAATCCTCCCACACCCATGGAAAGGTTACCACCTCGGCTCATAAACATGAAATATGGAGCTCGCGGATCCTGATAGTGGCGATACTGATCATAATAAAACATATCAAGAAGATTCTTAGCAGAATCTACTGCTGCTTTATTCTCTGTGCCCGGGCCAACGAAATGAGTGTAATTTTTCATCGCCTCTATTCTCTGCACCTCCGGCGAAAGTTTGGTAACCGTATCTGGAGTTATAAGATTGTCTGCCACAGCCGGGAAAAAGCTGAAGGCTGAGGTCAACAATGCAAGAGTGCACTTTCTGAGGCTTTTACGCCCGATATTTCCGGAGCGTTTCTGGGTTGGGTTTATTTTCATTAATGAAAGAACAAGGAAATGTTAAATAATTTTACAATTATAACATTTTTTATCACTTTTTGTTCATTCGAAAATATACCGCAACATTTCCTCAATTTTTCCAACCTCTATCAATTTTATGCCGTAGTTGTCTTTCACTCCTTTTAAGTTTCCCTTTGGAATCACTGCCACTTCAAAACCGAGTTTCTGCGCCTCGGCCACCCTCTGTTCTATCCTCGTCACGGTTCTTATCTCCCCTGAAAGTCCGACTTCTCCTATAAAAACTGTCTTTCTGGAGATGGCAATATCAAAATTTGACGACATTATGGCCGCTACAACTGCCAAATCAATTGCAGGGTCCACTACCTTGAGGCCTCCGGCCATATTGAGAAATACGTCTTTTTGACCTAACTTGAAGCGTGCACGTTTCTCAAGAACTGCCAACAACATATTAAGCCTACGTTGATCGAATCCGGTGACAGATCTTTGTGGAGTGCCATAAGCGGCGCTCGAAACTAGGGCCTGCACTTCTACCATAAATGGTCTCACACCCTCGATTGTAACCCCTATGCTTATGCCACTCATCTCCTCTTCCCTATTCTCTGACAATAGCATTTCTGATGGGTTCTTCACTTCTCGCAGACCCTTTTGCACCATTTCATAAATACCTATTTCAGAAGTCGACCCAAATCTATTCTTTATAGATCGGAGTATGCGGAAGAGGTATTGTCTGTCTCCTTCAAACTGAAGCACCGTATCAACAATATGTTCAAGCACTTTCGGGCCTGCAATTGCGCCGTCCTTATTAATATGCCCTACCAAAATTACCGGTACCCCGCTCTCCTTAGCATATCTTAATAAAGCAGCTGCACATTCTCTTACCTGACTCACACTTCCTGCAGCGGAATCTATCTGATCGCTGGCAATCGTCTGAATAGAATCAATAATCAGAAGTTGAGGTTTTACATTTTCTATCTGTGTGAATATATTATCAAGATGCGTTTCACACAATATCAAAGTATTTTCCGATACTTTTCCAAGTCTATCAGCACGGAGCTTCAGCTGTGAGGCGCTCTCCTCACCGGAGACGTATAATATCTTCTTATTTCTTATCGATAGAATGTTTTGCAGTAATAGTGTTGATTTTCCTACGCCCGGTTCTCCTCCTATCAAAGTGAGACTTCCGGCTACAAGTCCTCCACCAAGCACTCGGTTCAATTCCTCCGATGGCATATGCATCCGGGGCTCATCCAACGGTTCAATGTCGGAAAGTTTTACAGGCACAGCAGAATTAGCTCGTTTACTTCCTTTGGAGAAACTCCCCTTTTGCTGAGTCACTTTCTCCTCAACAAAGGTGTTCCATTCTCCACATGCCGGGCACTTCCCGAGCCATTTAGGGGATTCGAAGCCACAAGACTGACAAAAGAAAACGGATTTGGTCTTAACTGCCATATTGATAATTGTTGCGCAATTTGAAAATTAAAAGTATAAATTTTAACCTTGAAACCTCGATATTACCACAGCAGTGGCTATCGCAACATTTAGAGATTCGGGATGAGCATCCTTCCTTACCGGTGGTATGCACAAAGGATCTGTTACAAGTTCACGGATTTTTGCAGAAATGCCATTTCCCTCATTACCCATAATTATCACTCCCTGAGGCTCAAGTTTTTTCTCAAAAATATCCTCGCCATCGAGCAATGTGCCATATACGTGATGAGGTTTATCTCTTTCCAATAATTCAGCCAAATCCATGTACACCACTTTTACCCTTCTGAGTGAGCCCATGGTGGCCTGAATAGTTTTAGGATTAAAAATATCTACAGTATCTTTAGAGCATATTACGCAATCTATGCCAAACCAGTCAGCGGTCCTGATGATTGTGCCTAAATTACCCGGATCCTGCACTCCATCAAGCATCAGATATAAAGAATTAGGATTCAAGAAAAAATCAGTGTTTTCCTCATCCGGCAGCTCGAAAACTGCAATCACTTCCGGAGGCGTCGAGAGAGAGGAAATCTTTTTCAAGACTTCCCCTTTAGCCGAAAGGAGGTGGCTATAATCTACTCCTTCGGGAATCCCGTTTGTCTTTATCCAGTTTTCAGTAGCCACCAGATTTACCAATCGGAAAGCACCAAGGGTATCTGACACACATTTAGTGCCCTCAACAAGAAAAATACCATGCTTTAATCGCATTTTCTTACTTGAAAGTGAAGCTAAAACCGATGCTTTGTTTTTTGAAATTTCCATATCATTGTTTTTCAATCCAAAGATAACCTATTTTTTTGATTAATGAAAATTTTTATCTAAATTTGTAAAGCATTAGCCGCTCGGCTCTCCTCGCCTATTCTAATACAGCAGTATACCGCAATCTATAATTTTGTCAAATTGAAGTTGTTTAATCTTATTTCTTTATTAAGATTTCTTCAGATTTTCGGATGAAAATTTATACTCTTTACGTTATACTGATTTTGCTTAACAAATAAATTTTGATTTTAATGAAATATATTGGTGCACATGTGAGTGTGGTCGGAGGTGTAGCCAGCGCTCCCGTAGAGGCCGAAGCCATAGGAGCAAAAGCATTCGCCCTGTTTACGGGAAGCAGTTCGCGTTGGGTCTCCAAAGAGATTCCCGAAACTGAAGTAGCACTTTTCAAGGAAAGATGCGAGTCGTTTGGTTTTACTCCGTCAGTAATCCTTCCTCACGATAATTTTCTCATCAATCTCGGTAGTCCCGACAGTAAGAAACTGCAGTTGTCAAGAAAATCATTTCTCGACGAAATGAGACGGTGTGAACAACTTGGTTTGACATTGCTCAATTTCCATCCCGGAAGTCATCTTAATGAAATGTCGGAAGAGGAATGTCTTGACAGAATTGCTGAATCAGTAAATATAACTCTTGATAAAACTTCCGGTGTCACAGCGGTTTTAGAAAATGTCGCAGGTCAGGGAAGTAATCTCGGTCATTCTTTCGAGCAGCTCGCTCACATCATTAATAAAATTGAAGATAAATCAAGAATCGGTGTTTGCATCGATACATGTCATGCCTATTCCGCGGGTTTCGATCTTGTTTCTCCCGAAGGTTATGAACAGACTTGGAAACTTTTTGATAGTGTTATTGGTTTCCAATATTTAAAAGGGATGCATCTCAACGACGATAAACGTGAACTCGGTTCAAGGATCGACCGTCATGAATCCATCGGTAAAGGTAAGTTGGGAAAAGAATTTTTCATTCGCCTGATGAATGATCCACGTTTCGATAATATACCATTGATTCTTGAGACCCCTGATGAATCCAAATGGCCTGAGGAGATTGCATGGCTCTATAGTCAGATAAGGAGTCAGGAAGTTACGAATTGAATTGTTTAACTAAAAAATCATATACTGATGAAAACAAAACCTGATTTAGGCTTCTGGAAGCTTTGGAACCTAAGCTTCGGATTTTTCGGTGTACAGATTGCGTACGCTTTGCAAAGTGCCAACGTATCGCGAATCTTCACCACAATTGGTGCGGATCCTCATGATCTGAGTTATTTCTGGATTCTTCCTCCCTTAATGGGCCTGATCGTTCAGCCTATTGTCGGAATGATGAGCGACCGCACATGGAACCGTTTCGGTCGTCGTCTCCCTTACCTGATTCTTGGAGCTACAATTGCTGTTATCGTCATGTGCTTGCTCCCCAATGCTGGAAGCTTCCACTTCACCATCTCAAGTGCAATTCTTTTCGGCCTTATTGCCTTGATGATGCTCGACACATCTATCAACATGGCTATGCAGCCGTTCAAGATGCTCGTGGGTGACATGGTCAACGAAAAACAGAAAGGTTTGGCTTATTCTATTCAGAGTTTCCTCTGTAATTCAGGTTCTGTCGTCGGCTATATCTTCCCGATCTGTCTTGGCTGGATTGGCTTGAAGAATACAGCTCCCAACGGTGTGGTTCCGTCAACTGTCATCTGGTCGTTCTATATCGGAGCTGCCATCCTTCTTGTTTGTGTTATCTATTCTCTTATCAAAATCAAAGAATGGCCCCCTCAAGTCTACAATGAATACAATGGTGGCAATGTTACTAAAGAGAAAGTCAAGAGTCCGGGAGTATTCAGTCTTCTTGCCAACGCACCCAAGACTTTCTGGACAGTAGGAATCGTTCAGTTCTTCTGTTGGTTTGCTTTCTTGTTCCTTTGGACTTATGCAACAAACACTGTTGCACATAACGCATTCGCTACACCTGAAACAGAAAACGTAGTTGGCGTTCGTGACGGTGACAAACTCTATGACGCAAAGAATATCCTTATTGGTGATTCTGAATTGATCGTAAGCCACGGACAGGCTCTCGCTCAAGGAGTTCAGGCAGATGGCATTTTCTATCCTGCAAGCCTTGTTGTGATAAATGGCAATGATACCATTGTAAAAGATCATTATATCGTAAATAATGAAGCCGGTTTTGCCAAAGTGAAGTTCGGCCAACTGATCAGCGATGTCAAGTCTTTGGCCATTGATGGAAAAACCGTAGACGCTACCTCAAATGTGGAAGTTAAGGATTATCTGTCCCGTCTTCAGGGTCCGGTTAAACTTACCGAGGCTGCCATCGTTGTTACAAATCCTGACGGTTCTCTCGCCATAGAAGATGCTTCTTCAGTTGAAATTTCAGATGCCTCCCACCTCAGTTATGATACAAGAACTGTGCTTAACGCTGCTTCTCCGCAGTATAACAATGCTGGAAACTGGGTAGGATTGCTTTATGCAGTGCAAGCTTTAGGTTCAGTAGTATGGGCCGTGATACTTCCGAAATTCCGTAGCCGCAAGTTCTCTTACTTCTTAAGCCTCCTTCTTGCCGGCATAGGATTCATATTGATGTCTTTCATGACCAACCAGTATCTCCTGTTCATTGCGTTTATCCTCATTGGTTGTGGTTGGGCTGCAATGTTGGCATGGCCATTTACAATTCTAACGAATTCGCTCAAAGGGGGAAATATCGGAGCTTATCTTGGTCTCTTTAACTGCACGATCTGTATTCCTCAGATCGTCGCTGCACTGGCCGGTGGTTGGATTCTTTCGCTGATGAGCACACCCAGCGGACTCGCTCCTGAATGGAACATGATGTTGGTGGCAGGCATTATGATAATAATCGGTGGTTTCTGCGTAGCCTTTATCAAAGAAGGGAAAGGTGGGTCTGCGCCTCAGGAAACTCCGGAAATAAGTGAGAATATCTGATCTATAAATAGATTCTAAAAAATAACGCCATCTGCGCTTGATTGCAGATGGCGTTATTTATTTTTATACTGTTTAAATTAACTATGCTTACTTCGCTATCTCCATGGAAATTCAGGTGGAACAGGTTTCCCTTTCACAGCCTGCCTTACACAACTGCAAAACTCCCTCACCATTTTCTTTACTGGACCGGGCTCCATTCCGAGAACCTTATACAATAGCCCGGCATCGTTAGGTAAACGTGTTATGCCGGCAGCAAGCTTCTTATCAATGAACACCTTGGTCTGATCATAGATTATATCAGCCTTATCTTTTGGAGTCATGACAAGTACATTGGCAAATACGTCAAACCTTCCCATAACCCCCAGATTACGTGGATGCTCAACATGAGGATCTATCACGAATTTCTCTCTGAAAAGCTGTCGACCGTCCGGTCTCTCACCATGGCTGCATACTGATAGAATATCATATTCGAAAAGTTCACCCTCTTTATAATACTTGCGGCCACCCATAAATATTTCAGAATAAAACACCGTGGCAGTCTCGTCGACACATAGCCTCGTATCCGAAATAAAACGTGTATGACGGCATGGTATCACAGGTTCAGGCATAAACTCAAGATACGCATTCTCTTCAAGAACTATATTCTGGATAAGACCTGAATAATTATAGCGCATCTCTGCAAGCTTCGTGGCAGCTCCGGTAGATATCCATGCAAAAGCATCCTTCTTCACTGTTATATCCTGTCTGTAACGGTCGCCATCTACATTTGGGCCACCGGATGAAAGGATATACACGCAAGGCATCTCCGGCATACATTCATCGAAATATAGCTCTTGCTGTACAATGAGCGGATGCCTCCTGTCAAGATCTCTTAGAATACTTTTGCCTTCTCGATCCAACTCGAAACCGAGCCGCAGATACCCATGTTTGCCGGGGGCACCTACATACATGGCCTTTGGTTCTTCAAGATATGGAGCCATCTCCTTGGCTGAGGAGAAATCCACCTCCGGAGCCAAGGTTTTCTCTTTCTTCTGCTCAATCATACCTGATCACTTCTCAGCCTTGTCAAAAAGAGCCATCTTGAAGATCAGATCAACAAGCTCATCTACGCCTTCTCCTGTCATGCAGTTCGTGAAAACAAACGGTTTGCCGGGACGCATCAGCTTGGAATCATGATCCATCACGTTCAGATCTGCGTGTACATAGGGTGCAAGATCAGTCTTGTTTATCACAAGAATATCACTCTGCGAAATTCCGGGACCATCCTTGCGTGGTATCTTATCACCGGCCGCTACGTCGATTACGTAAATAAAGAAATCCACCAAAGCAGGTGAAAAGGTAAGAGTAAGATTATCACCACCGCTTTCAATCAGCACAATATCAGTGTCAGGGAATTTTGCCTCCATCTCCTCAACTGCAGCAATATTCATTGAGGGGTCTTCTCTTACTGCTGTATGAGGGCAAGCACCTGTTTCCACGCCGATAATCTTATCTTCCACGAGAATACCTTTCAGTGTCTTTCTCACGTGCTTGGCATCCTCAGTGGTGACAATATCATTTGTAATAATAAGAACTTTCTGTCCAAGTTCGAGAAGTTTGGGAGTGATCGCCTCAATCAGAGCTGTCTTGCCTGACCCTACGGGGCCTCCTACTCCTATTCTACATGTTTGTGACATATCGAGTATTATTGATTTAAATAAGCATCAATAATGGTATGAAACAATTTTGATACTTACTGATAATTTTTAATTCATGAACATGCGCATGCTCCCTTTCTCATGAAGAGAAGCGAGAATGTCGAGTTCCGGATAGAAAGCATTCATATCTTTAGGCTCCATATCCTTGACTCTGTTATAAAGTTCCTCTACTTCTCCCGAAAGCTTTTCAAGAATCAGCTGGGTGTCGTAATGCGAGACCTTGACGCAACGTAAAGCCGCCCCCAGGACCATATTCACAACACCATACTGATGGCTGCAGAACAAATCTTTCTCATCAACTCCAGCTGCGGCAAAAATCATTCCTTGCGCTATAGGATACGTACCGGGAACTTCATCACAAGATATATCCTTCAACCAGTCTGCAATCAATTTGGAATCATATAGCCGCACGCCAAGCTCAGCTAATTTTTTTCCCATTCGCTTGCTCATCATGCGCGCTTCAGCGTTCATCTTGAACATGATAAGATAACGATCTATATCCTTTATAGCTTCGTAATCACCTTTTAGAGCAGCTCTGTGGGCAATCAATGCAGCTACGCCATCGCTTCCGGCCGCTTGATGTGACTGAGCACGGGCAAATGCTTCAAGTGACTTTGCATCTGTCACAATCTTCTCAAACGATGCTGTTTCAAGTCCATTCGAAAAGGAGAAGGTGCCAACCGGAAAAGCTGAATCCGTAAACTGAAGAAGGCGCATGATTGCAACCATTCTATTGTCGGCCATAGCTTTAAAGAATATTAATGAGTGTGGCAATGATTTTCCATATCGCCTTCATGAGTATGCTCATGAGAGTGGGTCACTCCATCATGAGTGTGCTCATGCACGTGACTGCAGCCGTGATGATGGTGAACGCCACCATCATGTGAGTGTACGATATGGCCATGTTCATGTGAATGGCTCTCTTGTCCTGCTCCACCAAAAAGACGACGGATCTCATGAGGTGCGAGATAAGGGATTACCTCCAGGCCTTTCTGGAATTCAAAAGTTATACCCTCGATATGGTGAGTCTCCATTACAGAAAGCATCACTTTCTTATCTACGGTAAGAGGAACATAAACTTTTGTACCTTTCACCACAGCCGGCCAATGCTGATTGCCTATAGCATGACCAAGTTCCACCGCCACCCTTATAATTGTATCGTGATCTTTATGGGCAAGTTCCTGCATGTCTACAACAAGCACCGGACTTAACTCAATTCTCAAGACCGTTGCTTTATTGGTTTCCGGATCGTAAGAAATGATATCGCCATCTACTATCTGAGTATGGCGAGCCAAAGCGATTGGATACTCCTCACCACTGACGCCTTTACCAAGAAAACGTGATTTCTGAGCAGTCCACTGATCGAGGAAGATATAATCAATATCGGCATTTTCAAGTTTCTCTTTCCATTCCGGAGAGATATTCATATTGCCGAGAATTTCATTATAAACTTTCATTATATTAATAGTCTGAGGAGTGTTTGGAAATGACAAAATAGAGGCAGGGGGAGACTTATGCCCCTCCTGCCTTCAATATATCTTGACTTTGCAAGTTTCTCAATTAAATCTAATTTTTAGATTTATCAATTGCCTGTTATTAGCTGAACCAATAGAGTTGAGCTAAAGGAAGCTCTTTGGCTGGCGGTACGTATGCTCTGTAGCCGTCAACAGTCACATCGAATGTCTCGGGGTTAACCTCGATATGCGGAGTTGCTGTGTTACGTACCATGTTGGCCTTACCAAGCTGACGAGTGCCATGAACAGGATAGATAATTGACTCAAGACCGAGTTTCTCCTTGATGCCGGCATCGTAAGAAGCTTTCGATACAAATGACATACGTGTTTCGGGAAGGGCAAGACCCTTGGCGCCAAACATCGGACGCATGATCTTAGGCTGCGGAGTGGTGAGTGAAGAGTTGGGGTCACCCATGT
>CAZUNU010000074.1:0-13515 GCA_964622105.1 uncultured Sangeribacter sp.
CGATATGGGCATACTGGTGAAGATGAACATGCGCGACGGCTTCAAGGGAGGAATGGAGATTGAGGAGTGTCTGCAAGTGGCGCGTGAGCTGGAGAATCTTGGAGCGCATGCACTCGTGCTTAGCGGAGGGTTCGTAAGTAAGGCTCCGATGTATGTGATGCGCGGTGAGATGCCGATCTACGCCATGACCAATTACATGCGGCAATGGTGGCTAAAATACGGCGTGAGAGCGGTGGGCAAATTTATGATTCCCTCTGAGCCTTTCAAGGAACTATATTTCCTCGACGACGCACGCCTATTCAGGCAGGAGGTGAAGCTTCCGCTCGTATACGTAGGCGGAGTCGTTCGTCGTGAGAATGCCGACAAAGTGCTCGACGAAGAGGGATTCGACTTCATCCAGATGGGACGTGCTCTCCTAAACGAACCGAATTTTGTAAACCGCATGAAGGAGGATGAACATCACCGCTGCGGTTGCGACCATGTGAATTACTGCATAGCCCGAATGTATTCACGGGAAATGGCATGCCATAAACATCTTGATGATCTGCCGGAAGCTATTGTGAAAGAGATTAACGAAATAAAAAAAAGAGATGGGAAAAGGAAATGATCTGTCGGGCCACTGCGCCATTGTCACCGGAGCAGCCGGAGGCATAGGCCTCGCTTTCTGTAGGGAGCTTGCGAAACGCAATTGCTCTATCATTGCGATAGATGTCTCAAGGGAGCGGCTTGAAACAGAATCTTTCAGTCTGCGCAAATCCTTTCCTGACGTGAGCATATATACCCTGGCAACGGATCTCACATCTCCGGATATCCTGGAAAATCTTGATCTCTTTATAAGCCAGAAAGGTCTTGATCCAGAGATATTGGTGAATAATGCGGGCATCTTTGCTTTCGCCCCGGCCACAGAGATAAGTGAAGCGCGCATAAACTGCTTCATCGATCTCCACGTGAGAGCCGTAACGTTGCTCTCCAGATGGATGGCTGAACGCAGGGCACCGAAAGGCTCAGGCTGGATTCTCAATATGTCGTCGATGTCGTGTTGGGCACCAATGCCGGGTCTCTCAATGTATGCGGCCACCAAAGCATATATCCGCGTATTCTCCCGCTCACTGCATTATGATATGAGGGATACGGGAGTACGGGTAATGGCAGCGTGCCCGGGCGGAATCGCTACGGATCTGTTTGGTCTCCCGGACAATCTGAAACGTCTCGCGGTGAATATTGGAGCGATCACAACTCCTGAAAAATTCACCCATAAAGCAATCACACGCCTGATGAAAGGGAAACAGCAATATATCAACGGGGTTGTAAACCGCCTGTCGATATTCTTCGTAGGCATCACGCCCACTCCCCTACGCATGATGATTAAGCATCACCTTCTTGACAAAGGGATAAAAAGATAAGGTTTTAGAGCGCAAACCGTCGTAATAAAACGGGAATTATGTAATTTCGACCATATTTTTCCGTTAATAGTTTGAAACATCCGTGATATTGTATTATCTTTGCGGATGTTGTCCGGCCGATAGCTTGGTGTTACAAGCTCTCAATATCCGGACTACGGCTGTGTACATCCCTTGTGAAAGATGTGTGCATGGTTTGACATTTATGTTCAAATGATTTGATTTATAAAGTAATGAGTGTGAAGGAGGGGAAGAGTCGCAGAGACTGTTCCCCTTCGTTTTTCATATAACCTTCACCCACCGGCCTCTTATATTAAGATTTTTTTGTAATTTTGCCACTGATGAAACCAATTCCCTGACATGATGAATGGAATGCTTACATATTTTCGCAGTCATATGGGCCGCTTGACGGCTCTGTTGGCTTCTGTGATAGCCTTCATCATTTACCTCGCCACGGCCGATAGCGGAGTCTCCTACTGGGACTGTCCGGAATACGTGCTCACGGCTTCATCGCTACAGATAGGCCATCCGCCGGGCAATCCGATCTGGACTCTCGCCATGCGCGTGGCTACTATACCTTTCCCCGCTGCCCTCCATGCAAAAGTGATCAATATCTGCAGTGGATTTCTCATGGCTTTAGCCGTCTTTTTCCTTGCACGTATCATTTACCGCATGGTTTGGTTTTTCCTCACCAGGAAATCCATAAATCATTTCCAGCCACTCTCTTCCCTTGCCTCAACAGAATCATGCGCCGCAATTACTTCTTTCTTCGCCTCCCTATGTTTTGCGGTGCTCGACTCCACTTGGTATTCAGCTGTTGAAGCAGAAGTGTATGCTTTCTCCACGTTCCTTTCCGCTTTCACGATATGGTTGATGCTTAAATGGGCAGAGAGCGCTGATCAGGCGGCAAGAAGTCGATGGCTCGTGCTAACGGCATACATGATCGGTCTCTCATTAGGTGTGCATCAACTCAACCTTCTTGTGCTTCCGGTGCTGGCCCTGATATTTGTATTCCGAAGAAATCCCGGCACGAACGTGACCCTCAAGGCATGGATGGCCATAGGAGCGTCGTTCATTCTTGTGGCAGTGATTCTTCTCGGCCTGATGCCCGGGTCGATAGAATGGTGTGCCGCACTTGAGCTGCTGTGCGTCAATGGCCTTGGAGCGCCTTATTTCAGCGGTGTGCTCCTTTATCCGAGCCTTATGTGCGCCATGGCACTGCTGACAATTATCCTTACTCCTCGCGTCAACACGATTACAAACGTAATCCTTTTCAGCGGGTTGTTTTTTATTTCCGGTCTCTTTCTCTTTGGGCAGCATTTCTTTATAGCTCTTCTTCTATCCATTTTAACATCCGGATTCCTTGTGGCGAAATTATCACGACGTGGCCTACTCACTTCGGCATGGATGCTGATAATGGTATGGACAGGCTATTCAGCAATTGCGCTGATTCTGATCAGAGGTTATGCGGCGCCTCCGGTCAACGAGGGAAATCCGGCTGATATATTCAGTATGCAGCGCTATATTTCGCGTGAGCAGTACGGATCAAAACCGCTCTTCTACGGACCCACGCCTTTCAGTCGACCAATGTTTGAAGAGACGGTAAATCCGACAACCGGAGAGGCAACCTATTCGCGATATGCCCTGCGTAAAGAGCAACCCCGCTACATGCCTGCATTGCAATTGCCACGCTTGATTTATCGTAGCCGCCAACTCTCTCACTCCGATTCGGTTGAAAATTTGGCTACAGCTGAAAAGAATCATGGGTATCTGCTTGCCGACTATAAATTTTCGCGCCGTATGACTCCGGAACTCGACATGTGGCTCCCCAGAATAACCTCCGGTAGCCGCAATATGCTAGATTCCTACGCAGACTGGGCAGGCATGACCGACGACAATATGAAGCGTGTGGCAATCACCACAGCCTATGATTCCGCCGGACATGCAGTCGGGAAACTCCTCCCCTCAGGCGAAAGAGACACGGTGTATTCCTACAGGCCGACTTACCTGCAGAATCTTCGCTTCTTCCTCTCTTATCAGACCTATTACATGTATCTGCGCTACCTTCTCTGGAATTTTGTGGGCAGACAGAACGACATACCTGCCACAGGGGAAATTGATCATGGAAACGTATTGACCGGAATCAACCCCCTTGACAGATTGATGACCGGAGATGAAAGGCTGATGCCTCAAGAAGCCGCTTATGATAATCCGGGACGCCATGCCTACTATGCCATACCTTTCCTTATCGGAATCGCTGGCATTATACTGCTGCTGAAAGGGGGCAGACGAGGAAAAAGACTTATGGCTGTGGTGACGATGCTTTTCCTAATGACCGGAGTGGCTATTGTGGTCTATCTCAACCAGAATCCCGGTGAACCACGTGAACGTGACTATGCCTTCATAGCCTCCTACATGGCTTTCTGTATCTGGATTGGATTCGGACTTTTGGCCATAGGCAGACTCTTCAGGCGTCTTTTCCGCAGCCGCCGTACCATGCTCCCTGCAATGGCTACATGCGGAGCCATACTTTTCTTCTGGTATCTTATCGAGAACTACCCCGATCATAACCGTTCAGGTCGTTTCCACACCAGAGCTTTCGCACTGAACATGCTCAAAGGGAAAGAGAGGGATATAATATTCTCATATGGCGACAATTTCACTTTCCCTCTTTGGTATGCACAGGAGGTGGAAGGGGCGGCTCCGGAGGCTACAGTGGCAGACCTCTCATACCTCGCTACTCCGGAATACGTGCTCAATCTGATGCGTCAGGGGAACAAAGGGCTGAAACTGACTGCAACTCCGTCTGACATAGCCTACGGGGCCTATGCCTTCACGCGGATCTCGCCGGATGCCGACACTGTGCCTCTGCCGCTGATTGATGCGTTGCGCTCGCTTTACTCCAGCAGGGAGACATCCCCTGCTTTTCAGCATAGCAGAGCCATTATTCCGGGGCGAACCTTGGCCGACTCAATCGTCATCAATCTCAGATCGCTCGCCACAGTTTCAGGCATGATTCCTTTCCGCACCCTGATGCTTCTCGATATCCTGGCCACAAATCTCGACCAACCTGAGCCGAGGCCCATGAGTTTCCTCAATTCAGTCAAGAATGAGGTATTGATGCCTGTAAAAGAGGCTTTGCGGGCAGAAGCTTTTTCTGACACCTACGCCCCGTTTATGGAAAGGGAGGAATATCTGCAGCGCATTAATCTCTCCGCTTCTGAAATCGACTCAACAGCCGGATCACATAGAGGCCAAAAGATCTATGCAGATCCTGTGATAGATGACCAGATCCGGCGGCAGAGAGGAGCGCTTGTAAGAGTAGCGCGGCAATATGCCGTAGAAGAAAAGGATACCGCTACCGCGCTCAGACTTTTAACCGATTATACTGACCTTTATCCGGGCACCTCACCGGGGTCGTATGCCGTAGCTGACACGGCATTTCACGAAACCCTTACTGCAGCAGACCTACTGATTCGCATCGGCAACGGGAGCGACGTAGAAAAAGCTCTTGAGCTCCTCAGACGCTCGCACTCTGAGGCTTCGGCATGGCGGCGATATTATTCTGCCCTACCGTCTTGGCGACGCCACACCGTATCAAACGATTCCCGACGCCTGATCACCACAATCCCTCTGATTGACTCACTGACGGCAAAGGGGAATGAGAGACTTAACGACAATTCAGCAAACAATTAATCATAACACACATATGAAACCGCTTTACATAATAGGATATATGGGATGTGGGAAGACCACATTCGGACGTGCGCTCTCGGAAGCAACCGGATTGAAATTCCTTGACCTCGACCATATGATAGAAGACCGCTACCAGGCTACGGTAAGGGAGATTTTCGATGCAAAAGGTGAAGATGAGTTCCGGCGCATGGAGCGCGACATGCTTCATGAGACAGCAGAGATGGAAGACGTGATAGTGTCGTGCGGAGGGGGCACACCATGCTTTTTCGATAACGTGAAGTTTATGAACGACCACGGTGTATCACTCTGGCTGGAAGCCACACATGAATGCCTCTTCTCCCGACTCATACGTAAGCGTGAGAAGCGCCCCCTGCTTGCGGGGCATACCGACGATGAGATCCGCGAGATAATTGCAACACAACTGCAGGCGAGGTCGCCATTCTATTCACAGGCTACTGTGCGCTGGCAGGGGGATTCGCTTGAAGACCGCCGACAGATCGACGACAATGTGGCCGATTTCCTGAATGCTTATCCGCATTACCGTAAAACGGAATCGGACCCCTCAGTAGGCAAGTGACATTTTTTTTCCTTTTATTCTTGCTTGTTTTATCCTTTTGCACTAATTTTGTGGATAACCAACCATAAATACGGCCTTCCGGCGTATGGTCGGCATCTTGAAGTCTAACCTACATTTACCCTACCCATCATGGTCGAGAATGAAATCAAAACCACTATAGAGTTGGAGCCGCAGCCCGAGCTGCAGGCTGACAAGAACACCTCAAAGGCTTTACGCATCGGACTTGTGGCCAACTACACCGATACAGACGAGACCCGCTTCCTGCTTACTCCGGAAGGCTGCGGACTCCTCACTTCAGCCGGCTTCAAGATCATAATGGAACAGGGAGCTGCCACCGACATCAGCTTCCCCGATTCGGCTTATGCTGAATTCGGTGCTGAGATAGCTTCGCGTGCCGAGGCTCTGAAGGCCGACGTGGTGCTTTCATACCAACCTCTCCACGTGCGCGACATAAAGAAGATGCGCAAGGGAGCGATGCTACTTACAATGATGGGTACAGGCCTCTTTGAAGCGCCTGTGGTGAAGGCTCTCCTTGAGATGAGAATCACAGCCGGATGTCTCGACAATATGACAAGCCATAACGATGTGCAGGTGTTTGCTGATATCGTTGACGAAATCGATGGACGAGGTGCCGTGATCTACGCCCAGGAATTTCTCTCATACGTAGGTGGCGGCAAAGGCGTGCTGCTCGCAGGAGTGGCCGGCCTTAATCCTTGTGAAGTGCTCGTGATTGGCGACGGCACTACAGCCTACTCTGCTGCCAAGGCGGCAATGGCGGCCGGAGCCTACGTGACTTTGATGAACAATGATATCTCACAGCTCCAGATAGCCCGCCAATATTGCGGTGACAAACTCAACACCATCGCGATACACCCGCGAGTGCTCTTCAATAAAGTCAAATCGGCCGACGTGATCCTTATCGGTGAATGTACGCGCAACTTTGAATTCCCCAAAAATCTCTCGGTGGCGCTTAAAGATTCCGTCTACGTGCTCGACTTCAAGGAAACTCATCCCTCCCTCTCAGTGCCGCGCACAGTGGCAATGGCTCTCTCGAATGTGCTCGTGAATTTCTTCGATGAGATGGCCATCAAGGGTGGACCCGAAAGAATGATTGCCACCACGCCGGGCGTGCAAGATGGTCTCGTGACTTATCGCGGCAAACTTGTAGATAAACTCGTAGCCTCATATCTGGCGCTGCCCTCAGTGGACATCAAGGTGATGATCTCAGCCACCAACTGATCTCTCTTCATTACCTCACACTTCCTTAGGATGAATATCGTGACATGCCGGGCGAAAACAAACAACGGACCCTCATTCATATCCTTTCCGACAACCGCTGGGGAGGCATAACCCGTTACGCGCTCGACATATGCCGCCATTTCAAAGCTGAGGGATGGAATGTAATAGCCTTTACTATAGACGCCAAAGCTGTTGACGCTCTCTTTGCAAAAGAGGGCGTCACGCTTTTGCATGCACCTCTTTGGGGAACTTTCGACATTAGTTCGGCCCGGAAACTTGCGCGCACATTGCGCGATCTGCCGGAAAATAGCGTAACTATCCATGCCCATGGCTTCCGCAACGCTTTCACCGCACTGCTTGCAAGGAAATTGGCCGGACGAAAGGACGTGAGGATAGTGATGACGCGCCACAAAGTGAAACGCGGAATTGATTCATGGCTATTCCGGCGTATCTACAGAAACCTTGACGCCATGATCTTCGTGTCGGAACTTGCGCGTGACAGATTTCTTTCCACCTGGCATTCACGCGAGCTCCCTTTCAGGGAAGACCGTCTGCACGTGATTCATAATAGTCTTAACATTCCTCTGGAGCCACCTGTAGAACGTAGCGAGAAAGGGCCCGTTACGGCTATGTTTCACGGGCCGCTCGTGCCCGGCAAAGGGATTGAGGTTCTTATCGACGCACTCACCCGTTTAAAAGGCTCACGCATAAGGCTCAGAATCGTAGGAAGCGGCACTCCTGATTATGTCGACCGCATGCGCCGGCGTGCCAT
Organism: uncultured Sangeribacter sp.; assembly: GCA_964622105.1. Classification (GTDB taxonomy): domain Bacteria; phylum Bacteroidota; class Bacteroidia; order Bacteroidales; family Muribaculaceae; genus Lepagella. The sequence continues at coordinate 7,685 of CAZUNU010000074.1, forward strand.
AGCCCGCGGAGTGATGGATATGATAGACTGGCGCAAACATTCAGATGATCCGCTCGTGCATATCCGCGAAACGGATTTTGGAGTATTACCCTCTGTGACTGAGGAGGCTTTCGGACTCGCTAATGCTGAATACATGCTCTGTGGCCGACCTCAGATATGCTCCTCCAACGGCGCACAACCTGAATATATCACCGATGGCCGGGAAGGCTTTCTCGTGACCCCGGGAAATACGGCCATGCTTGCTGAGGCAATCAGGAAATTAGGTACTGACGCCGAGCTACGCCATAGAATGGGAGAGAGGGCGTTCGCTACATTCCGCGACACCCTCTCCTGGCCCCATTTCATCAATTCCCTACTGGCGGTGTATGGTTGATGGTTGATAGTTTATGGTTTAAGGTTTAGTGGGCATCCAGCCAATTCTCGGCTACCCCGCATGAAGCCGTAAGCTTTACACGTCCGTCGTAGGCACCCTCCATGCTCTCGACCACTATCTTCTGGACCTCCGGCAATTCCTCAGGCACCACGTTGAAATTCAACTCATCGTGCACCTGCATTATCATCTTAGACTTCAGATTTCTTTCAGTGAGCTTACGGTCGATGTCTACCATCGCCACCTTAATGATATCGGCGGCAGCTCCCTGGATCGGGGCGTTGATGGCATTGCGCTCTGCATAACCTCTCACCACCGGATTCTTGCTGTTGATGTCGGGCAAGCGGCGTTTACGGCCCATGCGGGTGGACACATAACCGTTCTCACGCGCATTCTCGACAGCGTCGCTCATATACTTATGGATGGTCGGGAAAGTAGCGAAATAATTGTCGATAAGTTCCTTGGCATCGGTACGCGGTATTCCGAGACGCGTAGCGAGTCCGAAGGCCGAAATTCCATACAAAATTCCGAAATTGGCAGTCTTGGCATGGCGCCGCTCATCGGCCGAAACCTCATCACGGTCTTTGTGATAAATCTTGGCCGCGGTGATGGCATGGATATCATCGCCGTGATGGAAGGCCTCGAGCATGATGTCGTCTCCGGCAAAATCGGCCACAAGCCTCAGCTCTATCTGTGAGTAGTCGGCGGAGAGGAAGAGGTCGCCCTTATCGGCTATGAATGCACGGCGTATCTCCCTACCCTGATCCTCCCTTACAGGGATGTTCTGCAGATTGGGAGCGGAAGATGATATGCGCCCGGTAGCGGTAATGGTCTGGTTGTAGACCGTATGCACCTTGCCGGTAGTAGGATTAATCGCAGCAGGCAGCGCAAGCAGATAAGTATTGAGGAGCTTTTTCAGCTGGCGGTATTCGAGAATCTTTCCTACGATCGGATTCTTATGCGCCACCTTCTCAAGGATATCCTCGCTGGTGGAATACTGACCGGTCTTTGTCTTCTTGGCTTTTGGATCAAGTTGCAGCTTATCAAAAAGGATCTCCCCCACCTTTGCTGGAGAACCCACATTGAATTCCTCACCTGCGAGTTCGTGGATCTCTTTTTCGAGTTCAGCTATGCGCTTCTCAAGACTCTGGGCCGCCTCGTTGAGAGCCTCCACGTCAAGCCTCACTCCCTCGATTTCCATTTTGGCAAGCACAGATGCAAGCGGCAACTCCACATCGTGAAGCAGAGGCGCCATACCTTCGTCGGCTATCTCCTTCTCAAGAAGGGGACGCAGACGCATCACCAATGAAGCCTGCTCGCAAGCCCATTCAGCAATAGTCTCGCGTGAAGCGGCCGGGATCTTCGAGCCGCGCTTCACACTGAACTGAGGCTCCGGATGTGCTGTATAATTTAGATAAAGTGAAGCAAGGGTGTCGACAGCATGACGCATCTCCGGTTGCAGCAGATAGTGAGCCAAAGAGATGTCATAGTAATTCACCAGAGCCGGAGCGTCGTCGGTGCGCAGACGATGGGCCAGGACATAATCACGCTTTGACTGCGAAGTTACCTTAGAGATATCTCCACGGGCCATGATATCCAACAGCGCTGCCATACCATCCTTGTCGGCTGCATCTACGTAATAAGCCTCAGTTTCAGTCAGGGCCACAGCGGCACCCTTTATTACGGCTGTCATATCGTTCTCGCCATCCGCCACGAAGCAAAGGCCGCATATCCCGGCTTTAAGTGACCGGTCGGCTAATTCATCTGCCCCCACCTTATCGGTGATTATCTTCCACGTCATCGGTCGGTCGGCCGCCGTCTCCATCTCCGGCAAAGTGGTGCTGTCCAAGCCATCGGCTGCATCAAACAAAGAGGTGGGAAATGCACCGGGTGCTTTTTGAATATTGCTCTTCTTGGCGTCGTTCTCCTCATCGAGTCTGCGAGCCACACGGTCGCGCAGGGATTTGAATTCCAATTCTTTGAAAATCGCAAATAGTTTCTCGCGGTCTTCCGGCTTCCTGATAAGATCCTTCGGATCAGCGTCGATGGGCACATCTGTGCGAATCGTGGCGAGGAAATATGAATCGCGAATCTGCTGAGCGTTTTCCTCCACCTTTTTCTTAAGCGCGCCTTTGAGTTTGTCGGTATTGGCAAGTAGTTCTTCCACACTGCCGAAATCCTGGATCAGCTTTACAGCTGTTTTCTCGCCGATGCCGGGGCAACCGGGAATATTGTCGATCTTGTCGCCCATGAGCGCCAGAAGATCAATCACCTGCGAAGTGCGTTGCAGCCCATAACGTGCGCACACCTCTTCTTCTCCGCGTAATTCAAAATCCTGACCACGGTAGGAAGGTTTGTATTGCAACACATTTGGACTCACCAACTGACCGAAATCCTTGTCGGGGGTCATCATATACGTTGTAAAGCCCTCCTTCTCCGCGCGTTTCGCCATAGTGCCGATCACGTCGTCGGCCTCAAACCCTTCCGCCTCAAGGATAGGTATATTGTAGGCTTTGATAATCTCCTTGATTATAGGCACGGAGAGGCGTATATCTTCCGGCATAGACTCACGTTCAGCCTTATAGGAAGCATCGGCCTCACTGCGGAATGTAGGGCCCTGAGGATCGAAACAAACGGCAAGGTGAGTGGGGCGTTCCTTGCGGATCACCTCCTCCAGGGTGTTGACAAATCCGAAAATCGCGGATGTATTGAAGCCCCCCTGCGTGAGCCGGGGCATCTTTATCAAGGCATAGTATGCACGGAAAATGAGCGCGAACGCATCTAAAAGAAACAGGCGGTTTTCATTCATAATCGGTAAATTTTTCTGCTAAATTAACAAATTCATCGCTATAAGTGGTCTTTGTAGAAAAGAATTTATTAAATTTGCACGTAATTTAGTTATGGATCAACTCAGCGTCATACAAAAGAGGCTCTCCAAAGAGCTGGAAGAGATGAATGCAATCATACGTCAGTCGTTGTTTACCGCCAACGAACTGATGAACACAGTTGTATCCAATTATCTCACTGTCAACGGGAAGCAGATACGCCCCATAATGGTGATTCTCAGCGCGGGGCTCTTCGGCAACGTCAACGAGCATGTGCTCCGGGCCGGGGCCGCCCTTGAGATGCTTCACAACGCATCGCTCATACATGATGACGTGGTAGACGAGACCACCATGCGGCGCGGGCGCCAGACCGTGAACTCCGAATGGGGTAATCAGATAGCGGTGCTTGTGGGTGATTATTTCGTGTCAAACGCCCTTGCGGCCGGCATACAGACCGGTAATATAGCCGTGATCTCAGCCCTTTCCGATCTCGGTAAAGAACTTTCGCTCGGTGAGATCGACCAGATCTGTAATGCACGTGAGCATCACCTCGATGAGGAGAGCTATCTCTCGATGATCAGGCAGAAGACAGCTTCCTTGTTCCGCAATTGTGCCAAGATGGGCGCGGAGACAGCCGGGGCTACTCCAGAAGAATACACTCCACTCGTTGAATATTCAGAGATACTCGGACTCTGCTTCCAGATCAAGGACGATATCTTCGATTATTTCGACAACAAGCAGATCGGTAAACCTACAGGCAATGACCTTCGTGAGGGGAAAGTGACGATGCCGCTGCTTTACGCTCTTAATACTGCTCCCGCCGCTGAGGCCGAACCCATGAAAGCGCTTCTGCATCGTGGCAACCTTACCAACAATGAGATAGAGACCCTTATCAATTTTGCCAAAGAGCAAGGCGGTATAGAGTATGCCTATGCAAGGATGCGCGGTATGCTTCAGGATGCTGATCATCTCCTTGACGTCTACCCCGATTCCCATTGGAAACAATCGCTGCGCGATATCTTCAACTACATCATAGAGCGCGATAAATAACCGCCGTGGTCTCATTTTGTTATGCTGAAACCATTTTTGAATCCCGGACTCATTGAAGCCGGATGCGACGAAGCCGGCAGAGGTTGTCTGTGCGGTCCGGTAAGCTGTGCCGCCGTTATCTTGCCACCGAATTTTGATTGTCCCGAACTCAACGACAGTAAGCAGCTTTCGGAGAAGAAACGGGCCTTGTTGCGCCCCATAATTGAGGAGAAAGCCCTGGCCTGGGCCGTGGTGATGGTAGAAGCAGAGGAAATTGACCGTATCAACATACTCCAGGCATCCATCACAGGCATGCATAGGGCATTAGACAGGTTGAAGATCCGTCCCGAGCACATATTGGTTGACGGTAATAAGTTCCGGAAATACAATGACATCCCCCACACGACAGTCGTGAAAGGAGATGCCACATATATGTCGATTGCAGCGGCCTCGATCCTTGCGAAGACCCATCGCGACGAACTGATGGAACGTCTTGCTGAAGAATATCCCTACTATGGATGGGCGGTCAACAAAGGTTATCCAACGAAAGCCCACCGCGCGGCCATAGCTCTCCACGGCGTCACTCCACATCACCGTCTCACCTTCCGCCTCAGCTGACACCGGAGCAATGTAAATTTCTCGGTTATGCGTTTCAGCTCTCTCCTTTTTGGTACTTAGCTTTTTGTTGCTTAACTTTTCATCAGCAATTTCACCTTGATCCCTGGCAGCTTCTAGGGAGCATTATTACCCTAACATTTGCATGTGGTAACCGAGAGCGTTAAGTTCCATGGCCATACCCATAATATAAAGGGCATGCAGCGCGCCACGGTAGGCTTCCACAGCCATCTCAGTACCAGGTTCGATACCTGAATGTTGGATAGCGCTGAGAGTGCGCGCGGCACATTCGCCGACGATTTCACTCACCTTCTCGCCCTCCTCTTTATCCAGACCGAGCACTTCGTAGAGCACCACGTCATCAAGATTATCATAACCCTTCGAATCACGAAGATCTGTGTACATAGCCTCACCGCTCACGTTGGCATACTTCTCCCAGTCCGTATCCCAATACTTCGCGAAAGCCATGCCCACGAACATGATCCAACCGAGCGAAACCACCGGATACTCTGTAAACTCCCTTACGGCATCGGGCAGATATGCCTTCTCCACAGAGGGCCAAAGCGCCTCAACATCCGGACATTCCGGCAATTTCTCATCCACTCTACCCTCCTTCACCAGATACTGATGAAGATCCTTCATAATCTGTTCTTCAAATTTCATATTTACTTTCAATTTTATAATTCTGGTACAAATTTTTAATTCAGTTTGTAATTCACTTTAATGCGTCACTACTGATAATAACAATCAAGGACTCACAAATAACAGATTGGGAACTATAAAAATTCAAATAAATGACTCCAAAAATTTGCATACTTCAGAAAAACAGATTAACTTTGCATCCGCAAACGCAGATACCAGTAGACACACCTAGTGTCATTTGTACTTGCCCAGGTGGCGGAATGGTAGACGCGCTCGTTTCAGGTGCGAGTGCTGAGAGGCGTGCAGGTTCGAGTCCTGTTCTGGGCACAGATATGGCGAGATAACTCATT
>CAZUNU010000075.1:0-13456 GCA_964622105.1 uncultured Sangeribacter sp.
TTCAACGGAAAAGTTGTCTATCTTAAGGATGTGGCAAGAGTTGATGATTCTCTTGAAGAACGCACCCAGCAGACCTATATCGGAGGTGAGGAAGGCGCCATGATCATTATTCAGAAACAGAGTGGTGCCAACTCTGTTCAGATTTCCGAAAAGGTGATGAAAATGCTTCCACGCCTGCAGAAGAATCTCCCTTCAGATGTTAAGCTGGGTGTTATTGTGGATACATCCGACAATATCCGCAATACGATCGCTTCGCTTGAAGAGACAGTGCTCTACGCATTGCTCTTCGTCATGATCGTGGTGTTTGTCTTCCTCGGCCGATGGAGAGCTACCCTCATAATCATCATCACTATTCCTGTCTCTCTTATCGCGTCTTTCATTTATCTGTTTGCTACGGGAAATACTCTGAATATTGTCTCCCTTTCGGCTCTTTCCATATCGATCGGTATGGTGGTAGACGATGCAATTGTTGTGCTTGAGAATGTGACCACTCATATTGAACGAGGCTCCGATCCTAAACAGGCGGCAGTGCATGGCACTAATGAGGTGGCTATATCAGTAATCGCTTCTACCCTCACCTTGATTGCAGTGTTCTTCCCACTTACGCTGGTTACCGGCATGACAGGAGTGCTTTTCCGTCAGCTCGGATGGATGGTGACAATCATGATGATTATCTCAACGACCTGTGCACTCTCACTCACCCCGATGCTCTGTTCACAGTGGCTTCGCCTTAACAATTCCCATTCGAAACTTTACAATCTCTTGTTCCGGCCAATTGAAAAAGGTCTTGACAGTTTCGACAACGGGTATGCCAATCTTTTGAAGAAAGTGGTTGCGCATCGCACAGTTACTATTATAGTTTGTCTTGGTATTTTTGTGGGCTCGGTATTCCTTATGAAATTTGTAGGAACCGAATTCTTCCCTACGCAAGATGACGGCCGACTTGGCGTATCTCTTGAAACACCAATCGGCACACGCGTAGAAATAACTCATGATGCCACTCATCGACTGGATTCACTCTGGAGAGCCAAGTATCCCGAAATAATGGTGTCGAGTTACACGGTAGGTCCGGCAAGTTCCGACAACACTTTTGCCTCGCTTTCAGACAATGGCTCACACATAGTCTCGATGAATATCCGACTTCTCGATCCGGGCGACCGTAAAAGAGGGATTAAAGAGATTGCTGAAGAAATGCGAAAGGATATAGCAGAAGGATTTCCGGAGTTCAAAAAAGCTCAGGTTAATGTCGGCGGAGGACGTGGACAAAGCATGGGAGGACAGCAGACAGTAGACTTTGAGATTTATGGCTATAATTTCACTACAACTGATTCAGTTGCCCGGCAGATCAAAGCGATCCTTGAAGGAATACCGGGAACAGCCGACGTAATGATTTCCCGTTCAGATTATCAACCCGAATATCAAGTCGACTTTGACCGTGAGAAACTTGCTATGTATGGACTGAACCTTCAGACAGCCGCTTATTATCTGCGTAATCGCATCAATGGTTCTATAGCTTCTCGTTTCCGTGAAGATGGTGAGGAGTATGACATTAAAGTAATGTATGATAAGGAACATCGTACGTCTTTGTCGGATATTGAGAATATCATGGTCTATACTCCTTCAGGAGCCGGTGTCAGAATCAAGGAACTGGGTAAAGTGGTGGAACGTTTCACGCCTCCTACCATTGAGAGAAAAGACCGCGAGCGTCTTATTACAGTTTCGGCTGTCGTTGACGGCGTGCCAATGAGCGAAGTTGTGACTGAGGCTGAACTTAAGATCGATGAGTTACATTTGCCACCGGGCATAACAATCGGGTTGTCCGGATCAATTGAAGATCAGCAAGATTCATTCTCCGACCTTCTGATGCTTGGAGTTCTGATCATTCTTCTTGTTTATATCGTGATGGCTGCCCAGTTTGAAAGTCTCACCTATCCCGGCATTATCATGACTTCTCTACTCTTTGCATTCTCCGGCGTGTTCTTGATTCTATGGATATCGGGCCATACCCTCAACGTGATGAGTATGATCGGTGCAATCATGTTGATCGGTATCGTGGTTAAGAATGGTATTGTGCTGATCGACTATATATCACTCAACCGAGAACGAGGAATGTCTATCCGCAACGCCGTGATCCTCGGTGGCAAGTCGCGTCTCCGTCCTGTTGTGATGACCACCCTCACCACTATCCTTGGTATGGTGCCTATGGCGGTAGGAAGCGGACAGGGTGCAGAAATGTGGCGCCCCATGGGTACGGCCGTAATTGGTGGTCTCACGTTCTCCACTATCCTGACTCTTCTCTTCGTACCGGTACTTTATTGTGTATTTGCCGGCAACGGTGTAAAGAATACACGCAGGAAGCTGAAACGTCAGAATGTAGCCATTAAAAAATAAAACCATAAATTAAGACTTAACCAATGCAAGCGATATTTATAGCCTACGATCAGGCACATCACGAAGCAATAGTAGACCTTCTGGAAAAAAATTCCTGCCGTGGCTTCACTTCGTTTGGTGAAGTGCAAGGCCGTGGAAGCTTCAAAGGTGAACCACATTATGGCTCGCATGCCTGGCCCTCCTTGGGAGGTGCGATTCTCACGATTGTGGAGGATGCACGGTTGCAACCGGTGCTTGACAAGCTTCACGCTCTTGACGAAATGAAACCGAAACTCGGATTGAGAGCATTTGTTTGGCCCATCACCCAAACAATATGATATATCCGCTATAAAAAAGACGGGAGAATAAATCTTGTGAACTGTAGGATTTATTCTCCCGTCTTTTGTTAGTTATATTGGATAAATTCCATGCAATAGAGCTTTCTTATTTCTTTTAGTTCATCATAGAGTGTTCAAGTTTAGCATCGGGTGTTTTATTTGAGCAACTCCCGGATCACTACTTTTGTATACCCATGGAATTCATTGTAGGTTATTCAAGACTCAACTTCTGAGCCTTCATAATAATTATAGAATAGCCACTCCTTTTGCACCTGATTTTTACCTGAGGCACTCTGTATTGTCGAATTTTTTTTGTAACTTTGCGTGGGGAATCAATCCCTCCCATATTATGACAGACAGCAACGATCTTTTTCAATTTGACGATTTCTCAGGCACCGACTCGACAGAAATAAACGAAACGGCTATATCCGGCAATGCCGACGACTCTGCGGAGACGCTTTCCGATGAAAACCAATTTGAAATGGAAGCGGAAAGAATAGTTACCCCGGAAGAGGCAGAAGAAGCCACGACGTACGACGATGACTCTATCCAGCATCTTGAATGGAATGAGCATATTCGCCGCCGCCCCGGTATGTATATCGGAAAACTTGGTGACGGCAGCCTTGCGGAAGATGGTATTTATGTCTTGATCAAGGAGGTGGTTGATAATTCAATCGATGAATTCAATATGGGTGCCGGAAAGCGTATAGACATCACTTTGACTGAAGAAGGAGAAGTGACGATACGTGATTACGGTCGAGGCATCCCTCTTGGAAAAGTTAAGGAAGTTGCATCGGAAATCAATACAGGCGGTAAATTTGACGACAAGAACTTCAAAAAATCTGTCGGTTTGAACGGTGTCGGTCTTAAAGCTGTGAATGCTCTTTCATCATATTGCCGCGTGGCCAGTGTGAGAGACGGGAAAAAGGTTGAAGTTGATTTTGAAAAAGGAGTTGTAGTCCGTCAGACCACTCCCACTGATACCAAGGAAGCTAACGGCACAATGGTGCAGTTTCATCCTGATCCTTCACTATTCCGCGATTTCAATTTCCGGATGGAGTTTATCGAGACAATGGTGAACAACTACACTTATCTGAACACCGGTCTTCAAATTCATTTCAACGGAAAAAAATATCTGTCGCGTCATGGTCTTCTTGACTTATTGAAGGAGAACATGACGGCTGAACCTCTCTATCCTGTAATACATCTTAAAGGTGACGATATAGAAGTGGTGCTGACACATACCGACCAATATGGCGAGGAGTATTATTCTTTTGTCAATGGGCAGCACACGACACAAGGGGGTACACATCTTTCAGCTTTCCGTGAACACGTAAGCCGAACGATCAAGGAGTTTTCGGGCAAAGGATACGAGTTTTCAGATATCCGCAACGGCATGGTGGCAGCTGTGAGTGTACGTATTCAGGAACCCTTGTTCGAGAGCCAGACCAAGACGAAACTCGGAAGTAAGGAGATTGCTCCCGGAAGCAGCATAACGGTCAACAAGTTCATCGGCGACTTCATAAAGAAGGAACTTGATGATTACCTGCATAAGCACCCTGATATTGCCGAAACAATGCTGAAAAAGATTGCGGCAAGTGAAAAAGTGCGCAAGTCTATGGCCGGAGTAGCCAAGCTTGCCCGAGAAAAAGCAAAGAAGGTGAGCCTCCACAACCGTAAGCTACGCGACTGCAGGATTCACTATAACGATGCATTCAAACAGAATTCCAAAACGGAAGACCGCAGAGACGATTCATCTATTTTCATAACCGAGGGTGATTCTGCTTCGGGCACAATTACCAAAGTCAGAAATGCCGAGACTCAGGCTGTATTCTCTCTGAGAGGAAAGCCCTTGAATTCATATGGCATGACTCAGGAGGTGGTCTATAAGAATGACGAATTCAACCTGCTTCAAGCCGCTCTTAATATTGAAGATGGCATCGACGGTTTGAGATATAATAAAGTGATCATCGCTACGGATGCCGATGTCGACGGTATGCACATCCGCCTGCTCGTAATCACTTTCTTCCTTATGTTTTTCCCTGATTTGGTCAAGAAAGGTCACGTCTACATTCTCCAGACTCCCCTATTCCGTGTGCGCGATAAAAACGCTACACGGCGCAACAAAACCAAGAAAAAGAAAAAATCCAAATCGGAAGAGCAGTCGGAACCCGACACTTACTATTGCTATACGGATGAAGAACGCGAAAAGGCTATTGCAAAATTCGGCAACAACGCTGAGATCACCCGATTCAAGGGACTGGGTGAAATCAATGATGTGGAGTTCGCAGAGTTTATTGGTCCGAATATGCGTCTTGATCCGGTCAAGCTGAAACGTGATGACACAGTCGACAAGCTACTGGAATTCTATATGGGTAAGAATACGATGGAACGCCAGAATTTCATCATTGACAATCTCGTTGTGGAGGACGATTCAGAGATATGAAAGCTCTATTTGCAGGAAGTTTCGACCCATTCACGATCGGCCACAGTTCAATTGTCGACCGTGCACTCAAAATTTTTGATAGCGTTGTCATCGGCATCGGCTACAATGAACATAAGCCGGGAGAATGGAGTGTGGCTCAGCGACTGAAGGCAATCAAGGATTTATACGCTGATAATCCGTCAGTGACCGTAGAAGCTTATTCAGGACTTACCGCTAATTTTGCAAAAGAGATTGGCGCGAATGTTTTACTCAGAGGAGTGCGCGGGGGAATTGATTTCGAATATGAAAGGAACCTCGCAGATACAAATCGCAAAGTCTTCGGTATTGATACTGTGCTTCTTATGACTGAGCCGGATGTAGCTTTCATTTCGAGTTCGATGGTAAGGGAACTTCTTCACAACGGCGTGGACGTGGCATCTTTTATAGCCGGAGATTTTCCAATGCCTGATTATCGCTTCAGATAAAAGTAACTTTTAGTATGAAAAAACCACTCTTATTTATCGGGACGGCCGTAATGCTTTGGGGCGCTGCGACCCTCTCCGGAGCTCAAAATATAAATCAGAACCAGAAACTGAGAATGGCTGAGGCTGCTATTTCCCAGTTTTATGTCGACACTGTGAATGAATCAAAACTTGTAGAAGATGCCATCAGGGGCATGCTTGAAGGTCTTGATCCTCATTCACAATACTCAAATCCGGAAGAAACACGTGAACTCAACGAGCCTCTTGCGGGAAATTTCAGCGGTATCGGAATCACATTCAATATGGATCAGGATACGCTCTATGTAATTCAGACAGTCAGCGGAGGTCCCTCAGAAAGAGTTGGCATATTGGCGGGCGACAGAATAATATCAGTCAACGATACTGTCATCGCCGGGGTCGGGATGAAGAATACACAGATCATGAAACGTCTACGTGGTCCGAAAGGTTCGGAAGTGGATGTCAAAGTTCTTCGCCGTCAGGCCGGTAAGCGCGACACAATCGATTTCACCATTACCCGAGCAGATATTCCTATCTACAGTGTCGATGCCGCTTACATGGTTGATCCCAAAACGGGTTATATCCGTATAAACCGGTTTGCAGCTGAAACCGGCAATGAAGTGCAGTCTGCCCTTAAAGACTTGAAAAGCCAGGGTATGGACAGACTCATTCTTGACCTTGTGGACAACGGGGGTGGATATCTGAACGCTGCAGTCGACATATTGGGCGAATTTCTTGAGCCTGGCAAACTTGCAGTTTACACGCAGGGTACCAATTCTTCCAGGCAAGATCTTAAGACAAAACCTTCAGGATCAAAACCACTTTTTGCTGACGGTCGACTCGTAGTGATGGCAAACCAGTATTCCGCTTCTGCTTCGGAGATTACATCGGGAGCCATTCAGGATTGGGACCGTGGACTGGTTGTTGGACGTCGCACATTTGGGAAAGGTCTTGTGCAGAGACCCATACCATTTCCCGACGGCTCAATGATCCGCCTAACCGTTGCACATTATTATACACCTTCAGGTCGCGATATCCAGAAACCTTACGAAAAAGGTGACCAGAAAGCTTATCAGGAAGATATACTTGATCGCTTCAACAGAGGCGAATTAATGCATCAGGATTCTATCAAATACATTGATTCACTGAAAGTGTCTACACTTAGGCTTAACAGACCTATCTATGGCGGAGGAGGCATTTCTCCGGATAAATTCGTAGCTCTCGACACTACAGCCAATACCAAATACTACAGAAATGTGATGGCAAAGGGTCTCATCAATCGCTTTGCCATAAAATACGTGGATGACAACAGAAAATCGGTTCGTAAAGAGTATCCTACCGATACTGACTTCGTCAACCGATTTGAAGTTACCCCCGAAATGCTTCAGACATTGTTTGATATGGCAAAGAAAGATGGTGTAGAGTTTGACGAAGAGGAGGCCAAACGTAGTGAACCGCTCTTCTCCATGGTACTTAAAGCTTTGATTGGTAGAGACATTTATGATAACGCCACTTATTTCAAAGTATATAATACTTATGATCCGATTTTCAAAGAAGCTTTTCAATTAATAAATTCAAAAGAATACGATAAGCTCCTTTCCAAATAGCTTCATTCTTCCTCTCTCCTCACTTTTCTTTCATACGGGATATCTCCACTCTCTTCCACTCCTCCCTTCTCTTCATACAGGTAGATAACCTCAACCTTTCTCTCCATTCCCATCGGGACTCTCTAACGTCTCTCTCCACTCCTTTTTTACCAAATTAAGGAATTCACTTAATCAAGATTATAACTAACTTAAATCAAGGACGAATGATTCAATCAAGAAAAATGATTGCGCTCCTGTCAGCTTTCTCTCTTTCAATGGGCCTGACCCTACCCATGGACGCGCAGAAGGTAAAAAGAATTGCGACTACGTCTCCTGTTTATGAGGAGACTCAGCCAACTATTGACTCCACACTCATCGTTGCCAGAGAGCTTGACGAACTTCTGACTCAGTTTGATAACACAACTGTAAAGACTCTTGATTTCAACAGAATTGCAGGACCCTGGATATTTTCAGGCTATCGACACCTCAACTCTAATAAGAAATTTGAAATTGACTATACTCCGGTTTATCCAGGTATGACCGTAGCTACCAACGACTCAAGCCAAAGGTTAGTTAGAAAATTCATAGGTCGCTGGCGTGCTAAATTACACGATTCGATTCCTTTGCCTGAAGATAAAGTAATTGAAACCGAAGTTATTGAGGAGATGGCGCCAGTATATTCGGTAATGAATCCGAATTACACCCCGGAATGGCTCCTGGATGCTATGACTCAGATGCGCCGTCAGGAGGATCTCATGTATGCCACAATGATAACAAAACCGGCTTCAATTGATTATGCGTACTGGGATTTGCCCGTACCTCCCACTCTGCCGGATGATGACGTGACTCTCATGGCATATATCCGCAAGCTCGATTTGCCGGAAGTTAATACCGACGCAGCAATCCTGCCGGAAGAGGTGGTGAACAAAATACATTGGCTTCATACTGTCAATGCCTTCGCTCAGTTCTCGCAAGCATATGTATCAAAAAACTGGTATCAGGGTGGCAACAATCATCTTGCCCTTCTTCTCGGTGCCAACTGGAATGTGCAGCTTAATCAGGTCTACCATCCCAACCTCCTTTTCCAGAGCAACCTCTCGTATAAACTTGGTCTTAACTCTACACCCCAAGATCGTGTTCATGATTACTCTATCTCCGAGGATGTGCTTCAATGGAACCTCAACACCGGCTTGAAAGCGTTCAAGAAATGGTATTATTCATTTAATGTTCAGTTCAAGACCCAGATTTTCCAGAATTATAAGGCAAATTCCCATGATTTGAGCGCCTCATTCCTTTCTCCGGGTGATTTCAATATGGGTCTTGGTATGGCGTATTCAACCAAAAAGAACAATATTGAATTTACGGCCACCATCTCACCTTTCTCTTACAATCTGAAAACTTGTATTACAGACCGCATCGATCACGGACAGTTCAATATTAAACCCAACAGAAAGAGTCACAGTGAGATCGGTAGTAACGGTGAATTCAACATGAATTGGAAAATACGGTATAACATCAACTATAAGACCCGTGTATTTCTTTTCACCGACTATAGTTACTTCCTTGCTGACTGGGAGAACACCTTTAACTTTGATATCAACAAATTTCTCTCAACCCAAATCTACGTCCACATGCGTTATGACACTTCCACTGACACAAACACAAGTTGGAAGCATTTCATGTTGAGAGAGGTCTTGAGTTTTGGTCTCTCCTATACATTCTCTACCAAATAATAGCAGTCTTATTGCTGTTTTCTATTCTCCTTGGCTTCCATATCTGATAACCAGATCTATTAATCAGGAAATCATTAACTGCTAAATGAGATTTTCTTTATCTAAGATTTTTGACCGACACAGAGCTTCAGCCATAATAATGGCTTTGGCAATCTGTGCCGGTCATTTTTCTTTTCTTGCATCGGAGCCGGAGATATACGACATAGAAGCAGCCAAATCTTTCTGTGATTCAACGGCGTTGGAAGAACCTGAAGGCATCTGGATCTATCCTGATGATGGTGTGACTGTGCTCATCACTCACCGTAATAATCTCTCACCTTCAAGCTTGCCTGAATATGATATACGGGTGGTTGACTCTTCTGACGTAAGAATGCATCCGGGCGACGTAATCGGCAAACTATCTGCTCTTCCTGAACGTAAGAAATTTGAGGTGTCGCTTTTCACAGAAAGAGGTGCACAAGGATTGCTTAAGCCCAAAACCATACTCGCTACTCTCGGAGATGAAGGAGAGACTCTGCTATTGAAGAAAGAAAAATCGAAATTTAATCTGAGATTTACTTTCAATCCTTCTATCCTACTTCCGAAGCTATGGAGAGTGGTAAGAACAAATTCTTCCATGAATACCTCTCCGATGCAAGCTACATCAGCAGCCGTGGGCTTAGTTAAAATCTACCCTTCATATGATGGCAATGGATCGTCTCATCGTAAACCCAGATACCTTTGACATCAGTATCCTCTTCAGCTCTTATTGACTTCTTTAAATCTTCCCACTTTCTTTGCTTTTTACACTATGAGAAATAGAATTATATTCTTGACTTTACTGCTCGGAACCACCCTGCTTTTTCTGCCTTCTTCATTATCCGGAAAGAAGGTCAAACAGGTGCATAAGATAGATGCAAGCAAAGGGAAAAAAGAAAAATCTTCAGAAAAGGAAGTTGAATCTGATAGATTAGAAGCTGACAGCGTGCTTAGGCATAGTGTGATTTTCTCCGGTTATGACAAAACAGCAAACTCGTCCAAGGAGACATTTCATGTTATAAACAGGAGTGATACTACCATTAAAAAGGCCGGGATACGAATAACGTATCTCGACCTTCGAAACCGGATGCTACATTCTCGTGAGACAGTGATCAATTGCGATGTTCCCAAAGGAGAAACAAGGCTCGTATCAATAAAATCTTGGGATGAGCAACACACTTTTTATTATTACCTTAGTCCGGAACCAAAAAAAACCGCAACTCCTTATAAGCTATCTATCGATCTGCTATGGATCGAACCTTAATTAGATTAAACGGTTGGTTCTTATTTGTTTGTCATGATTGACAAGACCAATCGATCAGTCTCACGCATAGCCTCCCTGCCAATCGAGGTAAGATTTCGGATAGAGTTGTCGACGTCATCACTTATGATGCCCTCTGCTTGTGTGACACACCTTCCCTCCATGGCCAGCATTGCCGACATAAGGGCTGTGGAGACTCCGGAAGAAATTTTCATTGAGCAAGATGGCTTGGCACCGTCGCAAATCATACCCGTAAGATTCGCAATCATATTTTTTACGGCAGCGCATACGTTTGAATAATTACCTCCCATGAGCAGCGTTATGCCGCTGGATGCGCCTGTTGAAGCAACAACACAACCGCACAATGCCGACAGTCGTCCGAGACTTTGCTTGATGTAGATGCTTGTAAGGTGGCTGAGTACAAGAGCCCTGATAAGCTGCTCTTCAGAAGCATTGACATCTTCAGCAAAGCTGACCACAGGCATAGTAGCGCAAATGCCTTGATTACCACTGCCGGAATTAGACATTACAGCAACCTGAGCACCACCCATTCGTGCATCGCACGCTGCTGAGGTGTAGCTCATCATATGATCTAAAGGTGAGTCGCCAAACCATCGCATACCTTTCCTTTTGATTGTGGCTCCAAGGCTATGACCATATTCGCTGTCAAGAGCAAGTTCAGCCGCCGCTTTATTAAGGCGTTTCGCTTCCAGGATAAAACGCAATTCATCAAGAGGAGACTCTGTGGCAAACTCATAGACCATTTTCAGATTGAGGGCCATATCGTCGGAACCCGCTGCTTTATCAGCACTCTGGCCTTCAAGATTATTCAAGAGGATATCCTTGTCTTTCTGCAGCAGAACAAAACCTGTATGGGAGCCGGATATAATTGCTCGGCTTGAAATACCGTCATCCCCGGTAGCCATTACATCTATATGCAGATTGGAGGGAGCATCCTCACATAACCTAATATTTATACGTCCTTCAGATATATACTGACGTCCCTCTTCAACTGATTCCGGAGTTACGTCCTTGAGAACTTCAAGACCGTATTCCGATTTACCGACAAGGGCACCCAATGCCACGGCTATCGGTAAGCCTATCATACCCGTACCCGGGATGCCTACACCCATGGCATTCTTGATGATATTTCCGCTTAGAGCCAGATCAAGTTTAGCAGGCAAGGAACCAAGCAATTCCTTTGCCTTGGCAACGCAGAGTGCAACCGCTACCGGTTCGGTGCATCCAATAGCGGGCACCACTTCTTTATTGATGAGGGAAATGATTTCCTCTCTTGTTTTCTTTTCAAGCATAAGTGTTTGATTTCATGGTTTAATTTGTGAGGGCTACCACCCTTCAAGATCTAATATTTAGTTATAATAATGGAAGCTGACCACGACTCATATTGTCGAGTCGTCGATCGTTCCAGCATTTACGACAGAGTGAAACGTACTTATCATTACCTCCTATCTCCACCTGTTCTCCTTCCGTCACAATATTACCCATGCTGTCGACTCTAGCATTGATTATTGTCTTTCGTCCACAGGAACAAGTGGATTTGACCTCTTCTATAGAATCAGCAATCTCAAAAAGACGCCTGGATCCTTCGAAAAGCTTTGACTGGAAATCTGTGCGCAGACCAAAGCACATTACATTACAACCATAATCATCGACAATGCGCGCAAGTTGGTCTACCTGAACCGAGGAGAGGAATTGGGCTTCGTCAACGAGCATCCATTCGGGAGTCATACCTCCCTCATCATGCATACGGGTGACAACATCATATAAATCGGTATCATTATAGATCCATTTGCAATCTCGCTCTATGCCGATCCGACTTCTGATTACGCTTTTATCTTCACGGGTGTCTGTCACGGGTTTGAAGCAAAGATAGGCTACCCCTCTTTCCTCGAAATTATAGGCAGTGGTCAAAAGCAGGGCCGTCTTTGCAGAACCCATCGTACCGTAACGGAAATATAATTTTCCTATTCGTTTCATTCAGTTGGTTACTCTTATGGTAATAAATTTCTGTAATACCTGTTAAGATGCTATTTCAAGGAGTTTTTTTGTTGAAAAAAGTTTGACTCGCATCAAATAGGTACAGTAATTTTATCGTAAAGATAACACCTTTTCAGCAATTACCAAAGTTTTGAAATAAATTAATGAAATTCTTTGCAACCAACCGCAATCAACTGTTGTTATAGTATCGTAGCCAGAATGATTAAGCAAACTAACTTAAACATGACTACAACCGGCTTTAAAATCCGGAACACTAACCCAGAAAAAAGATCCACTATGAATATTGCAGAGACCATATCAGTCAATCCGGTAAGTAAGACTCTTGGAGTTCTTAACCCTGAAGCTACGCTTGAATTCATACGTTCTCATTCCTCGGCCAATGAGGCGAAGAAAAGCAAAACTGAAAAAAAATCGGTTCGCAATTTTCTTCTTGCATCCTCCACTCCCGGAGTAAAAGATTTTGGATCCTCAATGTTGCTGTTCAGATGGCTATTTTCAGCTATTCTGATAGTATCGGGAAGCTTTATTCTTGCGGGAGAAATCACAAGTCCTTTCGCATTTGTAGATTCTCAATTATTTGCAATCAGTGAAATAGTTGTAGGAGGAATGTTGACTTTGGGTCTTTTTTCACGGATCGTTATGATTGCCTCCTGTCTTTTCTTCGGTTATGCATCCTTCCTATCGATAGAAGCAGGAATATTCGATATGCAAAATCTCCTGTTCTGCCTGGGTTCTTTAGTTTTTGCAATCATGGGTTCAGGTCGCTACTCTTGCGACTTTCTAATCCGGAAATCAATTATCCTGCATCGCCGTCGTAAACAGCGTCAGCTTCGGGAAGACAGACTAAGCTATCGCGCCTATCGCATTCACCACATGGAATAAGCCCTACTCAAATAGAAAACCACAAGCGAGCATTTATATCCTTTAACTATCAGGCACAATAAAAGGTAACCCGGATTCGGATTACCTTTATTTTTTGACTCATGAATTGATTCAGGATCAGAATATGATGCCGAAATCATTTCATTAATGGTGAAATTTAGTTCTGATGGGGCTGAACGTTGATGAACTTACGTCCCTCTTTACCGGTAGAGAATACTACAATTCCGTCGATAAGAGCAAAGAGAGTGTGGTCTTTGCCCATACCTACATTAAGACCGGGATGATGCTGAGTGCCACGCTGACGCTTCAGGATATTGCCGGCTT
>CAZUNU010000076.1:0-13322 GCA_964622105.1 uncultured Sangeribacter sp.
TATGCCATCGATAAGCTCCAGGATCGCGGCCGCTTCTTCATCTTCCCGCAGGAGGAGGTGTATGCCGGTCAGGTGGTAGGCGAGAATGCCAAAGATAATGATATCGTCGTGAACGTCACCAAATCGAAGAAACTCACCAATATGCGTGCATCCGGTGCCGACGACAAGGCCCGCATCGTGCCGCCGGTGGTGTTCTCGCTGGAAGAGGCTCTCGAGTATATCAAGGAGGATGAATACGTGGAGGTAACTCCCAACCATCTCCGTATACGCAAGATCATACTTGACGAGAACGAGCGTAAACGCGCCAACCGTTCATGACAAGGCGGAGAAGCCTATATGAATAACCATATATATGAATCTTACTCTCAACATACGCGGGCGTCTGGTTGACCTGTCCTCACCTAAAGTGATGGGGATTGTCAACGTGACGCCCGACAGTTTTTATTCCGGCAGCCGTACAGATAGCTACGAATCACTACGGGCAAGAATCCTGCAGCTTCGCGAAGAGGGCGCCGATATTGTTGACATAGGTGGATGTTCCACACGTCCCGGAGCCGCAGATGTTGACGCCGATGAGGAGTACACCCGACTATGCAGGGCTTTGGAAGTGGTTAAGGAGATTTGGCCGGAAGTGCCGGTGAGTATTGATACTTTCCGTGCATCAGTTGCGCGCAAATGTGTGGAAGAATGGGGTGCGGATATAATCAATGACATAGCGGGAGGGACTCTGGATCCCGATATGTGGCAGACGGTAGCCGAACTCAGGGCAGCGTATGTGCTCATGCATATGCGCGGAACTCCGGCTACCATGCAGCAGCATACGGATTACGCTGACGTTACAGCTGAGGTTATTACCGATCTTTCGAGGAAAGTTTATGACCTTCGAGGACTTGGGGTTTGCGACATCATTATCGATCCGGGTTTCGGATTCGCAAAAACTGTTGACCAGAATTTCCAAATGCTCGACGAGCTTCATGAGTTCTGCCGGATGGGTCTACCGATTCTGGCAGGCGTCTCAAGGAAGACAATGATCTGGAAAACTCTCGGAGTCTCTCCGGAAGAGTCGCTTACAGGCACCATAGCCCTCAATACGATAGCCCTCCGGAAGGGAGCGTCGATTCTGAGGGTGCATGATGTAAAGGCTGCAAAGGAAGTGGTTATGCTTCACGATGCCATGAAGCGCGCATCCCGCTGAGGCTAAAGTTGTAAATTAACAAACGATAGAAACTATCAATGATCTCAATAGGAATTAAGGATATTGTCGACATACTCATCATATCACTGTTGCTCTTCTATATCTACAGGATGATGAAAAACAGCGGCACATTGTCGTTGTTCTACGGTGTGCTTGTATTTTTTGCCATTTGGGTGCTTGCCTCCGAAATATTCGACTTGCGACTTACCGGATCGATTCTCGATAAGTTCATGAGTATCGGCCTGATAGTACTGGTGATACTGTTTCAGGATCAGATCAAGCGTTTCCTTATCGACATCGGTTCTCACGGTCAGTTGAGTTACTTCCGCCGTCTTTTCAAGCATGAGAAGAAAGACAATGACCAGGAGCATGCCAGGGTCATGGCGGTGGTGTATGCCTGCATGAGCATGAGCAAATCCAAGACCGGGGCGCTGATAGTGTTTCAGAGGAAAGTGCCGTTGACGGAATACGAAAAAACCGGCGACATGATAAATGCCAACGTCAACGTGCGCCTTATAGAGAACATATTCTTCAAAAACTCACCCCTCCATGACGGCGCGATGATCATAGCCGACCATCGCATCAAGGCAGCCGGTTGCATTCTACCTGTTAGTCACGACATGCACATTCCCAAGGAATTGGGTCTTCGACATCGTGCCGCCTTAGGTATGAGTCAGGAGACTGATGCCGTATGCGTGATAGTCAGCGAAGAAACAGGGGGCATTTCCGTAGCCAAAGATGGAGCCATCACCGTAAAAGTCTCAGCCCCCGACCTTGAACACATCCTCTCCTCCAGCCTGGTAGACGTATAAAGATAAATACAACTGTATAATAATTATAGTATCATGGGAATCTGGAGTCTATGGCTTTTTGTTGGAGCAGGGTTCCTTATAGCGGAACTCCTTACGATGTCTACCACTTGTCTGTATGTCGGACTTGGGGCACTTATCGCTATGTGTGCCGCTTTTCTCGGAGGCGACTGGCTTGCAACGATACTTACCTTTGTGGTCTCCACAGGTATCCTTTTCGCTGCCACTTACCGTTTGCGTCACCGACTTATAAGTGCTCTCCATAAGGATGCGGAACATGGAGCCACAGGTATGGATGCGCTGATCGGACGCACGGGTAAGGTGTTCGCTGCCACAGATACTTACCGCATGAAGATTGACGGCGATGTATGGCAAGTGCAACCGGCAAGTCATGAATGCGACTTGACACCGGGAGAAGAGGTGAGGGTAGTGGGATACGATTCCATTATCCTGAAAGTTGAAAAATTGTCCTGACGCCCGATTAAAACGTGATTGCCGGTTACCGCAATCATACCATTCTTTTTCAATTGCGTAATTTCTTTTTAAGCTGATAACATTATGACAACAATCATCGTAGCTGCAGTTATTCTATTACTCATAATTGTGATCCTCATGGCCGCCATTAAGGTTGTGCCTCAGTCTGAAACAAAAGTTGTGGAGCGTCTTGGCAAATTCCATTCAGTGCTCCAGCCGGGCCTGAACTTCATAATACCATTCATCGATAAGCCTAAAGTGATTTATACACGCCGTGTAGAGTCCGGAGCTTTCGGCAGGAGCAATATCCGGGTGTCGACCACTTCAGTGATTGATCTTCGTGAGCAGGTTTACGACTTCCCTTCTCAGCAGGTGATCACACGCGACAATGTCACAACAGAGATCAACGCCCTCCTGTATTTTCAGATTGTCGACCCGAAGAAATCTGTGTATGAGATTGATAATCTTCCCAATGCCATTGAGAAACTGACTCAGACATCGCTAAGAAACGTAATCGGTGAGCTGGAACTGGATGAGACTCTGACATCACGTGACACAATCAATGCAAAATTACAGTCGATACTTGACGACGCCACCAACAAATGGGGCGTGAAGGTCAATCGCGTGGAACTTCAGGATATAACTCCACCGGAGAGTGTGCTCGTTGCCATGGAGAAGCAGATGCAGGCTGAGAGAAACCGTCGTGCGGAGATTCTGAATGCCGAAGGTGAGAAACAATCGTTGATTCTTCGTTCAGAGGGCCAGAAGATGTCGCAGATCAACAAGGCGGAGGCTGAGAAACAGGCGGCGATTCTCAAGGCAGAGGGCGAGGCGCGTGCACAGGTGCTCCGCGCGCAGGCGGAGGCGGATGCCATTCGTAAAGTGGCCGATGCTGTGGCTCAGTCGCAGACGGATCCAGCTGCCTATCTCCTGGCTCAAAAATACATCGAGACACTCAAATCAATGACGGAAGGCAACACCAACAAGACTGTCTTCATGCCCTATGAAGCCACCTCAGTGCTCTCCTCCTTAGGCTCCGTCAAAAACCTCTTCAGCAATACCTAAAAATCACCTACAACGAACTTATTTTTTCGTGTCGGGGATAATAGTTCTAAAGATAATCTTCCAATTTCCAGGCTTGGACGTGGCGCACGCCGTTACGAGTAGGGTAGTGTACATCGTCGAGGGTGACGAGTAATTTCTCGCCGATTCCCTTGACGTATTCGAGCGATTGATACTCACGTTCGGCTGTAGCTTCATCAGTGAGCATGTAGGCTACCTGTATGTAGAGTGTCTTATCGTTTTTGATAGCTATAAAGTCAACCTCCTTGTCGCGTATTATACCGGTGTTTACTTTGTAGCCTTTTCGGATAAGTTCCATGTAGACAATGCCTTCGAGGATGTAACCGCTCCCGAACCTGACGGAGGGGAACAGGTAATTATGGTATGCTTGATCGTTTGGGTATGCTTTGAAGTTGCCTGCGAGCAGCTCTTTACCGGAAATATTGAATCTTTCGGATTTATGAATCATATAGGCTTCCTTAAGATACACGAGGTAGGTGGAAATGGTATCATAACTTGATTTGCTTCCACGACTCTTGAGGAAGTTGGCTATTCCCGTGATGGAAACTAAATTCGATGAGTTGTTTACTATATAGGCGAACAGGCTTTCAAGGAGACCAACATCTTTTATTCCGTAACGTTTTACAATGTCTTTCAACATTATGGAATCCCGTAGTCCGGCTATATAGCGTTGCTTAACATCATCATCCGGCAAGTTGATAAGTTCCGGGAGACCGCCTTCATGCATGTATTGCAGAAATGACTGACGGTTGTTATCTAAATTATGAACTCCTCTGAATTCAGAAAATGAAAAAGGAAAAACAGATAATACTATGTATCGCCCTGATAGGAGGGATGCCAATTCTCCTGATAGCAGGCGGGAATTTGAACCGGAGATGAATATTTCGAAATCTACCGTATAGTCTTGCGACATCGAATTTACAGCTCTTTCCCAATCTTTTATTTCTTGCACTTCATCTATGAACACGTAGATTTTACCTTCCTGTTGAAATCTATTGCGGTATGAGGAAATAAGGTGATTTAGATCGTCAGAAGTCTGAATGAAATCAAATACAGATAGCTCCCGATTTATGAATATTGTATTTTGCGGCTTTACACCTTTGCTGATCAGTTCTGTAGCGAGCTGACGCATTATAAAACTCTTGCCTACGCGACGTTGGCCCGTCAGCACTTTTATCAGACGATTACCGGTGTAACGTAACAGGCGCTCCGTATAGGATTCTCGAGGGAATCCTATGGGTAAAGTATTGCCGAACCAAAGATTGTAAGGGGTAATTAAATCGAGATATTCATCCATAGTTGAAAATTTACTGCAAATATATAAAAAAATCAGCTGTAACTGAAATTTTCACTGATTATAGTGATTTTTTCAGTTACAGCTGAATTTTTCGAGAGATTTGTTGATTTTTTCAGTTACAGCTGAATTTTTGGGTTGATTCGATGAATTTTTCAGTTGTAATCGAAAAACGAAAATCAGGTATGGACTGATGTGGCTTGCTACGAAGGTTAGAGTTCCACAACTTTGCCCATGAAGAGGATGGTGCCCGTGCTCTGCTCTTCGATGATGAACATGAAGGGACGGTCAATCTCAAAAGTCTCGATTGGCATCGGAGCTAATGCGTAATCACCCTCTATCTTTGTCACAGCGGCAGCCTTGACGCCCGCTTCCTCTAACTTGAAAGCGCATTTCTGGAAAATGTTCAGGTGGGTAAGCTTGATATCCTCTTCAAACATATTAGGGAGTGGTAGAGTGCCTTCTGCATCAAAACTTAGGCCCATTGCCATAAGAGTGTCCGTGAGGTCAATACTGGTGTCGAGATCAAAACGAGGAATGGACATATCCACATAGTTGTAGTAGAAATAATTCTTATAATCACTCCATCTCTCATAACTGAATTCAGCGATATTATCTTCAAAATTCTCGCCCTTGTCGGGGAGGATGAAGAACATCCTGTAGGCACCATTGCCAAACGGCAGCCCTATGATCGAACGGTTGTCATCATGGATATTCACCATTGATGTTTCCCCATGCATCATGGGTACAGTCACTTTCTTTCCGTCGAGATTTGTGAACTGCCTGTCCACGGTTTTATTCTTCTCGAATTTGTAGACCCATTCCGCATTGAAGTAGAGAGCGTTGTAGAATTGGGTGATAATATATATGCTACTGGGATCTGCTTTGTGCATCTCGGTGATGAGCCCATCTGTAGCCTTCTTCACCCAGCCATTGATTATATTCTCAGATTCCTTCTCCCAGAAGGCAATCGGAGTGCATGGAGCATTATACTGCCTCATTATTTCATCAGCAAACGACTCCTTCACGGTCAATTCCGGTCTGGTCCAGACTGAATTTGAGATTTTCATGATCACCTGAGAGTCAATATCCAGAAGCTCATCCACAAGATTGCGGGAAAGCGTGTTGAGCTCTTCGCGTGTGGTGGAAGGAGCAAGATTCATCAGGTTGAGCACTCTGGCAAGGTTGGTGTCATCAATAGCGTTGGAGAACATTGAAAGGTCCAACGACAGACTGAGCGGCGAGATAATCACGTTCTCCGGTTTCCCATCACCATTCGCTTCGGTTTCCTTCAGATTGTTGAAGAGTTCGAAAGCAAACTTGGCATGACCATTGACAATATCCTGTTCGCTACGGGTGAGGGTGATGTCTTTGCGTGGCTTTTGCGGACGACCGGGAGAGTCAGGGTCATTGCTGTTGCACGACGCAAGGGGGAGGAGAAAGGCGCTTCCGAGAAGCAAGTGACAAATGTTTTTGAAAATTCTCATAATATTAAGATAGCTTTTATAGATTTTCGGATATTATGCGGTTATGAAAACCGTTTTATCGTAAGATAGGAGAGATTGAAAAATACTGCATGAGTCGGCATCAAATTTACCAAAAAAATTTTTTTCATGAAAATTTCAAGTTTGCCATGCAGTATTTTTCCGTTTTCTTCATCTTTATTCAGAAATACTGAAGCGTATAAGAAAACGAACGACCTAAAATATGGAGCGAAAGCTGGAAATTGACAATCAAAGCCTCGTTGAGGAATGTCTGAAGGGGGATAAGGAGGCTCTCAACCTCTTTTATCTTCGCTTCGCTCCACGTATGCTCCATGTAATAAGGCGATATATACGTGACGAGAAGGATACGGAGGATATTCTGCATGATGGTTTTATCGTGGCTCTCACCCGCCTGAAATCGCTCAGAGATCCGAATAAAGTAGACTATTGGCTTGCTTCAATCATGAAGAACCTCTCGCTCCAGTTCCTGCAGGAGCAGGATGTGGCGCAATTGCTTCATGAGGAAAAGGAGGTGGAAGACCCGGCTATTGTCGATAACATCATTGATATGGAGGTGCTGGAGAGTTTGATCAGGAAACTTCCGCCGGGCTATCAAAAGGTGTTCCGTTTATCCATACTCGAAAACAAGTCGCATAAAGAGATAGCGAAGATACTTGGCATCGCTCCCAACTCTTCATCCTCGCAGCTCTTTCATGCCAAAATGATGATGCGTCAGCTTATCACTGACTATAAGAAACAAGCGGGAATCTGGAGCCTCCTTCTCATAGGATTGACGGCCGGAGTGGCTTGGCTGATCGGGCGAATGCCGGATGCTGCGATAGCTCCCGAGCAACACGCACTGGCAACTGAACCCACTGAAGCATCTCATCACTATCTGACTGAATCCTCTACCTCCGAACATAATGCCTTAGCAACTGCATTGCCGCCTAAGAAGCAAGTTCAGGCTAAGGTGCAGCCTCAAGTTCAGACTCGGGTTCAAGCTCAAGCCAAAACTAAAGAGGAAGCAATCCCATTGTCTGATTCTGAAAAAGAAACTCCGATTGAGCCGGGTGCTGAGATAGACAGTAGCAAGTCTATTTCCAGTTCAGAGAGTACAGGATCCATGACCGGTGGAGAGCAGAAAGACTCAGCTGCCGATGCTGAGAGATGTGAATACGCGCGTAAAGATGAATTCGGTTTTAATTCAGGTTATAGCGTGCCGAATGGCCAATTATCCAAATCTCGTAGAAAGGCTTGGGGTCTGATCGCCAAGGCGGAACCGGGGCTACTGGCAAGCGCTATCAGTGGTGGCATATCCGATCCATTTGATAATTCCACGGGTAATAATGAACCTCCATACTTATCACCGACTGACCCGGATAAAGATAAAAATGAGAAGTCAGCTACACGCGGAGCGTCGGGATTTACAACCCGCTCCCTTACATCGTCGAGGGATTTCAGCGCTTATTCTGAGATGAATCATAAGAACGATTTCCCTGTTAGCTTTACGTTGGCCTTGAGCCGCGCCTTGACTGCCCGCATAGGAGTAGAGGCGGGATTATCTTACACTTATCTCAGTACAACCTTTGAGAAAGGCGAGGCCAACTCCCACTGCCGCTGGCATTATTTGGGAATACCCGTGCGTGTTACCTTCCGTTCTTTCCAGAGCGGCCGCTTGAAATTGTATGGTGGAGTAGGTGGCACATTTGAAATACCTCTATACTCATCGGCACATGTGACAAGAAATCCACATGGAGTAAATATTCCGGAAGGCCGATTCAATGCTCCCTGTGTATGGACTCTCAGCGCTTCTTATGGAGCGGCAATAAAGTTATCATATAAATTTGAACTTTTCATAGAGCCAACGGTGCAGGTTTACCTTAACAATAAAGCTACAGTGCCTAACATCTGGAGCGACAATCGCATAGGATTCTCTTTGCCGTTGGGTCTGCGCTTCAATTTGTAAATACTTGCTTAGGAATCACGGGAATAGATAGGGCATGGGCACTTCAGAATGGACATCCATACCGTGTTTTCAGAAAGGTTACCCATAGAATGTCGTCAGAATGGTTTGCGATATTTATCGGCCCCGGCTTCTTCCGATGCCTCTTCAAGTATTGAGAGATAGGAAGCATAGCGGCTCTCGGAAATGAAATGGTCTTCAACGGCAGGAATAACGGCGCAGCCCGGCTCGCCGGTGTGCTTGCAATTTCCGTAGCGGCAATCTCTTGAGAAACGGAAAATCTCAGGGAAGAAATGACCTACCTCCTCCGGCTCGAAATCGATAGTGCCGAAGCCCCTCACTCCGGGAATATCTATCAGGGCGCCCCCTTCTGGCAGATCTATCATCTCTGAGAAAGTGGTGGTATGCATACCGGTGTGATGTATGTCGGAAATTTCACCTGTGCGCAGGTCAGCTCCCGGTATCAAGGCGTTGATAAGCGACGATTTCCCGACGCCGCTATTGCCGGCAAGGAGTGTTATCTTTCCGGTAATGAAATCAGTCAAGGCCGGAAGCCCTTCGCCGGTGGAAGCCGAGACGGAGTAAACGGGATAACCAATTGACTGGTAGAGGTTGGTGAGAGCGGAGGCCAGCTCACGGTCGTCAGCATCCCACATATCCATTTTATTCAGCACCAAAGCCGCGGGCACAGCATAAGCTTCTGCCGTAGCTAAGAAACGGTCGATGAAAGTAGTTGGGGTGACGGGGTCTCGTAAGGTAGCCACAAGGATAGCCAGATCTATGTTTGATGCAAGAATATGGCTCTCTTTGGAGAGATTTGAAGCACGTCGGATTATGTAATTGCGGCGCGGTGTTATGTCGGTGATATAGTCGGCATCGTCAGCCGCTTTCATCACGGTTACTATATCGCCAACTGCCACAGGATTGGTGGTGCGTATTCCCTTTATCCGGAAGTTGCCTTTGATGCGGCAGGGGAGTTCACGCCCGTCTTCGAGACGGACGATATAGGATGAACCGGTATTTTTTATGACACGTCCCTCGCCAAGCGGGGTCTGTGGTGTTGACTGTTTTGATTTTTTCTTGCCCATGACTGCAAAATTAGTTAATAATCGGCACAAATAGAGCACTAATGTTAACAAAAGTAAGCATTAGTTTGTTAAAAATACAGATAAATGATTTACCGACAGCGCGCGAAAGCGTGGATGCCGAATAATTGAAATTCAAGTTTAATTAATAAAAATAAGAAAAGATGACAATCGAATCAATCGGAACATGGGCCGGAGAGGTCTACAAAGCACTTGAGAATTCCGACACACGCATGCTCGGTCTCAAACTCGTAAAGAAAGCTACAAAACTGAAAAAAGATGAGATCATGGCCGCTCTCGGCTGGCTCGGCCGCGAGGGTAAGATCGTGATCACTATGGATGATGAAGATATTGTGATTGCTCTTGCTTAATAAACCAAGAGAATGTCGGTCAGGCAGCAAGGTGTACATCGACATTGACATATCGAAATGCATAAGATTAAAAAGGACAGGCCTCACGGTCGGTCCTTTTTTCTGTGCTAAAAATCAAAACTATTCAATATGTTGTTTGCATAGTGAATCAAACTTGTGAGGAGATTGGGGCCACGTTGGGGAAATCCTGCTTATCTCCGGATTACTCCTTAACGGCCTGATCTCTGACTTACTTCCTGAACGGCACGGCACAGACAACTCTTACAGGCACTGTCTGGCCATCAATGCGGCCCGGTCGCCATTCCGGCATTTTGGAGAGTATTCTTACCGCCTCACGATTGAGTGAGGGTTCAACCCCTTTGAGCACAGTGACGTGTGACACCGATCCATCAGGATTCACAACGAATGCACAGGTCACTCTTCCTTCAATTCCCCTGGCATATGCCTCGGCAGGGTAGCGGCGGTTTTGATTGATATATTTTCTCAAAGTGGAACCACCGCCCGGAAACTCAGGTTTTTCATCCACATAATCAAATTCATAAACTATTCTATAGGCCTGACAACCGTCGGGTGTGACGCCTGCATTGACGCGGCATGTCTGAGCCGCAGCAGTTGTGGGTAGAACGAGCGAAAGCGCTGCTCCTATTGTCAGGAGAATCCTTTGAGGTTTCATGTAGGTGAATAGTAGGGTTGAAAAGAATTATATTGCAAATATAACATGCTCGTGCTTAATATGCAAGTGGAATTAACCGGGGATTGCCAAATTTAAAATAGTTTTACATTTATTAGCAATTGAGTCCGGAGCCTTTAGCGGATATAGTATGATTACGTGCCCTAATGTTAAAATATGACAGCTATAAGATTCTTGTTGTTAAGCAAAGAGGTAAGAGCAGATAAAAATGGTTTAGTTTGCGTGAGATAGTGGCTGCATTGGCAATAGAAAAGCCGAAAATACGTTTAATTAAGGTATGAAGCGTGCAAAATCTGTATATCTTACCCCGTTTTTAGCTTTAGTGTCGCTCTTCGCATCCTCTTTGACTATGGAAGCGCAGACCGGCAGTTCTGCATATGAATTTCTGGAGATCCCTGCCTCCAGCCGTATCTATGGTCTGGGTGGTTGCAACGTCTCTGTGATTGATACCGACGTCACCGTTTCACAGCAGAATCCGGCATTGCTTGGTGCCGAGATCGGAAGCCAATTAGGAGTAAGTTATATGCATTATATGGGAAGTGCCAACTTTGCCGGAGCACGTTTTGGCCATTCTGCAGGTGAAAGAGGAGCCTGGGCCGCCGGAATCCGTTACCTTAATTATGGCGAGATAACCGGCTATGATCAGGCCGGCGCATCCGTCGGCTCTTTTACTCCGGTGGACATGTGTATTGAAGGCACATATTCTCATGACTTCACCGACCGCCTGCGAGGTGGCATAAGTCTGAAGATGGTCTACAGCAACTATGAAGACTATACAGCTCTCGCATTGGCCACTGATTTAGGTATCAATTATTATGATCCTGATCATGATTTCTCGTTTGGAGCGGTGCTCAAGAATATGGGAGGCCAGCTGAAGCGTTTTCAAGATAACTATGATCACCTTCCATTCGACGTGCAGCTCGGAATCACCAAAGGACTCGGCGAGAGTTTCTCCATCAACATCACTGCATGGCAACTCACCAAATGGAAGCTCCCTTATTATAAGCACACCGATTCGGATGGCCACGAAAGTAAGAAGAAATCGAATTTTGGCAGCAATCTGCTGAGGCATCTCGTATTTGGTATCGAGTATATGCCTACCGACAGATTTTATCTCGACTTGGGTTACAACTATAAGACCCGGACTGATATGAGTACATATCAGCGCAATTTTCTTTCAGGTTTTTCGATAGGTGCCGGATTCAGGGCCCGAGCGTTTACAGTTGGAGCCGCCTACGCGATGCCTCACAAGAGCGCCTCATCCTTCCTCGTCAACCTTGCACTCGATATACGGGCCTTGTAAAGTCTCTGACATAAGATTTTCACGCCTAAGTCAAAGATTTATTTTCATATATCGGAAAAATTTTGTAATTTTGCACCCGAATTTGTAATCTCTGGCAAGACATGGAAGCTTGTTAAATTGCAAACTAACCAGTAAATCACACATTAACAATGGATTTAATTAAAATCGCGGAAGAGGCATTTGCCACTCCCAAAAAAGAATTCGATGAGTTTGGCCCCGGCGACACAGTGACTGTGTCTTACCGTATCAAGGAGGGTAACAAGGAGCGTATCCAGCAGTATCGCGGTGTCGTGATCCGTATCAACGGTCACGGCGACAAGAAGCGTTTCACTGTCCGCAAGATTTCCGACGGTGTAGGCGTTGAGAGAATTTTCCCGATCGAGTCTCCGTTCATCGAGTCTATCACAGTCAACAAGTATGGTAAGGTGCGTCGTGCGAAGCTCTACTATCTCCGCAACCTCACCGGCAAGAAGGCCCGCATCAAAGAGCGTTACGTCAAGAAGAACGCAAAATAAGAAAGGTCTCACCATTGCAATCATTAAAAAAGCGTTGTCCGACATTACGGATGACGCTTTTTTATATAATATTAGCAGACAGGATAACTCTTTTTTGGAAAAAATTGAGTACTTTTGCAAGCAGATTATTCTAATGGAGATGTCGGGCCTTCTTGTCATGGCCCGCAGCTCTCAAAAAAGCGGGGCCCCCGGATTAATTCCATAGAGCCTCAAACCCAAAAGTGAAAAGAAAAAATATAACATACATATATCTATGTCAAATAAAGCATTACTGATTATCCTCGATGGATACGGCATCGGCGACCATGGAAAGGACGATGCCATCTTCAACACCCCGACCCCTTACATTGACAGCCTCGTGGCTGAATATCCTCACTCACAGCTCCAGGCGAGCGGCGAGAACGTGGGTCTTCCCGACGGACAGATGGGCAACTCCGAGGTAGGTCACCTCAATATCGGCGGCGGACGTGTGGTATATCAGGATCTTGTCAAGATCAACCGCGCTATTGCCGACGGCTCTTTTGCAGAGAACCCTGAGATCAAGAGTGCATTCGAATATGCAAGCAAGCACAATGTGCCTATCCATTTCATGGGCCTCACTTCTTCCGGTGGTGTGCACTCAAGCCTTGACCATCTCTATGCACTTTGCGACACAGCAAAGGCATACGACCTCAACAGAGTTTATCTCCACTGCTTCATGGATGGACGTGACACCGACCCCAAGAGTGGCGCAGGCTTCCTCAAAGAGGTGAAAGACCATTGCAAGAAAAGCGCAGGCGAGATCGCTTCAGTTGTAGGACGTTACTATGCCATGGACCGCGACCATCGCTGGGAGCGCCTTAAAGAGGCTTACAACATGCTCGTTTACGGCGAGGGTAAGCATACCGACGACGTGATCGCTGCCGTAGAGGAGTCGTATGAAGAGGGTGTGACCGACGAGTTCCTCAAGCCGATCGTTAACGACCGTGTTGACGGACGTATAGGCGCAGGCCATGTCGTGATCTTCTTCAACTACCGCAACGACCGTGCAAAGGAGCTTACCACAGTGCTCACCC
>CAZUNU010000077.1:0-13279 GCA_964622105.1 uncultured Sangeribacter sp.
GAAAGCTTGCTGAGAATGATGGTGAAGCGGTTTTCGTCAGTTGATTCATCAGCAGTGAAAGCATAAGGAGTAGAGAGAAGATCGGTAGTGACGCCTGTGAGGTTGTCGATCAGAGTAACGGCATACTCCTCGGCATCACGGGTATCAAGTGAAATTGTATAGTTACCCTTCTTGCCGAAACGGCTACCCAAAGTGAACTCACCATTGGCGAGAGGACGCTCATCAATAGCCATACGTACCCCATTGTTCATTACGAAGATCTGTGGCACGCTCTCCTCGATACTCATGAACTTCGATGCATCGCAACGGGTTTCATAATCCATAGATGCGGACTCATTGACCACAAAACGTGTACGGTCGCTACCTGCTTCACCCTCAATATGGACATTGAAGAGCGAGCGCTTTGCATCGGCAAGAGAAGCACGGGTAGTGCTGTTTTTAACAATCTTCTGGAATTCGAGGTCCTTGGCAGCCTGTTCGCTATGAGCACGGGCCTGCGGATTGAGTGTCACGACATCACCGCCATCCA
This sequence comes from uncultured Sangeribacter sp., assembly GCA_964622105.1. Taxonomy (GTDB): domain Bacteria; phylum Bacteroidota; class Bacteroidia; order Bacteroidales; family Muribaculaceae; genus Lepagella. The sequence continues at coordinate 530 of CAZUNU010000077.1, forward strand.
CATCCTGACGCTGTACGAAGAAAGCCTCAAACGGTTGAAGCACATATTCGTCATCAGCAGGAGAATAAGCCTGATAGGTATCACCTGTCCAGACTGAGATCGGCGCATCAAATTCCACGCCTTTGAGATTCAGATAAGCCGGATAGGTGTTACCCACAAGATTCCAAGACGCATTATGAGCGAATTCAGAAGGATAAGTAGCAAGACTCTTTGTCACAGCATCCTTAGCAAAGAAAGCATTTCCATTGCTTGCCGGCGGAAAAGAGTAAGTAATGTTCCGATCATCTCCATCATTACTTTCCTTATCTCCATAGAGGATATAACCTTCACCGGCTTTCAGGACATCATTAGCTGTCATATTCTGCCATGTATTACCGGTCATTTCAGCACGATCTTTCCCGGAGTATTTACGGATAACCCACATAGCCTCTTTATCAGCCACGATATCTTTGACGTTTACATCATAAGGTAACGATAAGAAATGCCAACGACCTTTAGCTAATTCAAAAGTCAATTCAATTTTACCAGCAGTTACCTTTGACTCAGCTATAAGGGTAGAGCCATCCATCGGAAGTTCATTCCAGGGATCACTATATCTATTACCCCAAATATGACTATAGGTTCCTAAGTTTAGTTCACTCCTACGATTTACTGTCAAATGTCCATAGCCAATCGCTGTAGATCCTTGCTCACTATTATAAATTTGACCCTTCATGTTGATGTCAGCCTTTTCAGCAATGCCTTCATCTTTATTTATGGTGAACTCTCTATTGATATCTAAAATATTCAAATCATCATCAAGTGCCAGAATATTCTTGAATTGCAACCAATGATCGTCATACAAATACTCATTAATGGTTAACTTTGGAACATACAGAGTTGTTTCAGAAAGATCAGCACTCTCAAAACCATGGCATTCCAGTGGGAAAAGCATATTGGCCTCTACAATCTCAGGAGAACATTCACTGAATGTAGATTGATATCCCCAAAGCGTAGCATGTATTGTGATCAAGTCCTTAGGAAGAATAATTTTTGTTATATTTTTATTACCCATGAAAGCACCATGATCCAATTTAGTAACTTTCTTTGGAATCTCCAGTATGCCAGTTAAATTACAACCAGCAAATACTTCTGGTCCAATTAATTCTACATTCTCACCAAAAATCACAGAGGTAAGAAAACTAGAGCCGTGAAAAGCAGAGTCTCTAATTCTTACAGCACAACTAAGGTCTACCTCCCTAAGATTAGTAGCATCAAAAGCCTGAACTCCAATTTCTATAACATTTTCAAGATTTATTGCTTCCAATCCTTTGCAATTACTTCCCTTATAATATTCATGCGTACAGAAAGCATAATCTTTAATTATATGTACAGACGTAGGCAATGAAATAGTTCTCAATGATGGTGTGATATAAAATGCCCAACTCTCAATTGTATGCACACCGTCAGGAATGTTTATTGAATAAAGGCGCTTGCAATCCGCGAATGCTGATTCGCCGATTGTTTCAAGGCCGTCGGGCAAGATTACTTCCTGGAGGAACTTGATGCCGTTAAGACCGGATACGGATTTCAAACCGGTTACCTGTGAGAGATCGAGCTTTTCGAGACGTGAGATTCGACGACAGAGACGGAGGTCGGTTTCATTAGGACATCCGGTGATAACCAACCAACGCACCTGATCAAGATCCTTCATAACCTCAGCTATAGCATCGGCAAGTTTACCGGGTTCGCCAACAGGTACAACTACAGGTGTAGCCGCTTCTTCCGACCACAACTGGAGCGTGTTGTCTTCCAATACTTTGGCATACGTCCAGAATAAATCCTCAGGCACGATTATGTGCAAACGCTCCTCAGCTCTTTCATCGAAACGAAATTTCGGCACTTCCTCAGCACAGAAATGGAAATTCGAAATCTTGGAGAAACCGGGGCCATTCCAACTTGCTGAAGTAATGCATGGAGGAACGTACACGTCTTTCAGGTTACCGGCTGCTCCGGGGAAAGATGTCTCTTCCTCATTGTAATAAGATAATTGTAAGTTAGTGATCGGATAATAAGCAACTGCAAGTCTATTAGGCTCTACAATACATGCGTATGAAGGTATAGTGAGAGATTCCTGTTGCGTCACAGCACCATAGCAAGTCACTTCATGGATATACGACTTATCCATCCAAGGCAGTCCAAAAGTTGTACCCCAAAGATTCTCGCCAGACCAAGAGATGTTATCGCCGTAAATTCCGGTGGAGGAATCTTCCTTGGCTATTGCGCCCTTATTCTTTTCAACATCTTCTTTCAATGCATCCTCTTTGCTCTTACCCTCAACCGCAACCATAAATTGGTCATTTGGGAATGCAGCTGTATAAGCCGGAAGAGCCGCATCGTTTGGAACATAAATACCGAAACGATCAGGTGTGCCATTTTCCATCGTATAAGTATTCGACATATCAATGGATGCCGGTACACTTGTGGTCTTGAAATGTATGTAATGGGGAAAGTCATCACCCACTTTATAAGTGATACCTGTGATCTTCTCAGTAAGATGGATATCATCGAGATTAGGAGCGGTTACGCTAATGCTACCCTTGACATCTGCATATCCGTTGTCATCGATATCAACTTTAGTGACATCATAAGTTGTCTTGACTTCCTTACCGTTTTCATCCGTGGTTGTGAAGGTCACAGATTCCGGTAAATTGATTTTCTCATTTTGCGTCTCCACTCCGATGAAACGGCAATCATTCTCGGATGAGATGTTGAAATAGAACTTGTTGTTTTTTGTATCCGTTCCTACGTAAATTTTCTTATCCGGATAGGAAGAATACGCGGTTACTCCCAGCGTATCAGCGGACGCCGGAAGAGAGGTGAGCGCCGTAGCCGTCAGCAGTAGGCCAACTGACTTGCGCAAGAAAGAAAGTTTTCTCATAAGTTTGATGTTAGTGTTTATCCGTTATGTTTTTGATCATCCCTAAAGCAACAAGCATAGCTTCCTGCATAGAGTCATGCTTATACTGCCGCTGATCGTTGAGATCAATTAAGTTTAAGGTTACAAAATTATACATGTTTTCCTCTAAAAAAAAGTCCATTTCTGCCCTTTTTTCAAAAAATGTCTTTTTTTTGTTTCTCGAAGACTTTTCTATTCCCAATTTAGAGTTTTACCAGTCTTTATTCATAGATTTTACAATACTCCACAATGGTGTATCCTACCTACGTCCCTACCCCAATAAAACGTTTACTCTCAACACTGTTTCAAGAAGTTTTGAATATGTTGGAAAGATTTGTTAACTTTGTTATCTGGTGAAGAACAACTATAAAAAGTGAAGCATTAACCATAAAAGTATGAGTATGTGCAAGAACTTGAAGTATGCTATTGGCGAACAGGATTTCCGACTTCTTAGGGAGGCGGGGTGCATCTATATCGACAAAACCCAATTTATTGAAAAAATTATATCCTCAGGTTCAAAATACTATTTTCTCGCACGTCCCAGACGATTTGGCAAGAGCCTCTTCCTTTCGACACTGCAATATTTCTTTGAGGGAAGGAGAGAACTATTCACAGGGCTTAAGATTGACTCAAGCGATTGGAATTGGGAAGCATACCCTGTCTTGAGACTGGATTTAAATGTCAACAAGTATGAAGACATGGGCCTTCTTGACAGTATCCTCGACAATATCTTCACTAAATGGGAAGCTAAATACGAAATTAAAGTGAAAGCCGAGGATCACTCTTCAAGATTACATAATATTATTGAAGCGGCTCATGAAAAGACCGGCAAAGAGGTAGTGATCCTCGTGGATGAATACGACAAACCACTTATAGGTAACATCAACAAAAGTAAACACTTTGAGCATTATCGCGCAAAACTCGCATCCTTATACTCCAATTTCAAAAGCTCTGCCGAGCATATCCGGCTTGTGTTCCTCACCGGTGTAAGCCGTTTCAGTAAACTGAGTGTCTTTTCCGATCTCAACAATCTGAAAGACATTACATTTAATGATGAATTTGCCGACATCTGCGGAATAACCGAAACGGAAATGCTTACGACTCTTAAAAATGGATTAGAGTTTTTTGCGTATCGAAATGATATTTCCTTTGAACAGACATTTCGACTTCTCAAGAATAATTACGATGGTTACCGCTTTGGTCTTTCGGGTAGCGAAATCTACAATCCCTGGTCTCTTCTGAATTCGCTTGACGAATGTAGAGTCGGAGAGTATTGGAACGAGACCGGAACCCCAACCCTATTGGCGGAAGCGTTGAAGAGAGTGAATGCAGATCTTGAAAAAACATTCAGCTCATATTGCACGGAGTCAGATCTCAAAGGACTGGATATCTTGAATCCTAATCCCATCGCGCACCTATATCAGACAGGATATCTTACCTTGAAAAGTTATCATTCAAAAATAAAGCGTTATCGGCTGGGTATTCCCAACAGAGAAGTAAAGAAGGGTTTCTTCGATATCCTCCTCCCCCAGTATGTCAAAATCAAAAATCAGCAACCAAAACAAGTGATTGGAGACATGGTGGTTCACTTCATTCTTGGAGAGGCTGACGAGGCTATGAAATGCCTTCAGGCATATTTCGCGGGGGTGCATTTCAAGATGAAGATGGAAAATGAAAATAATTTCCAGAATGCTTTCTTTCTGCTTATAGACTTGTTGGGGCTTGAAACGGAGGCTGAGTCTGCTACGTCCGACGGGAGCATTGACATCACAATCAAAACCGAAGACTATATCTATGTCATTGAGCTGAAATACGATGGATCGGCAGAAAAGGCTCTCCGGCAAATTGAGGATAAGAAATATTCAAGGAAATTCCAAGCAGACGGCAGGGAAATAATTGAAATTGGAGTTAATTTCTCATCCGAAACCCGATGCATTGAGAATTGGGTAATCAAAAAAGAGCGACTTCAAGGATAACCGGCTATTGTGTGGGCATAAGAAACCAAGTCTATTGCATGTGAGCGTGGGACGCCACGCCTCTACATAACAGAGCCTTCTGAAAGCACCGTGCTTTCAGAAGGCTACTTTTTATATTTGCTTGAATTCGAGGTTTTCGAATGGAAATGCTGCCGTGGCTGACGCTGTTATCAGATTGAATTGGCGGCGGAGTTGTTGCCGGCAGAGGAACCGTCGGATGTGCCGGATTGGTTTTGGGCAGCCGGGGCTGTCTTAACCGGGGGAGCCGGAATGATTTTCGAGAGCCAACGCTCGTTGATGGTCTGCATGATCTCCCAGAACGTGGGCACAAACAACGTACCGATCAGACCGTTCATCGCCATACCGAACACAACGGCAGTACCTAACTCTATACGGCTGTTGGCACCGGCGCCGGTGGAGAACATCATCGGCATGACACCGAACACAAACGCCAAGGCCGTCATCATGATCGGGCGGAAACGGATCACGCCGGCATCATGCGCACTCTGGCGGATATTCTTGCCGCTCTTGCGGAAGTCCATGGCATACTCCACGATCAGGATGGCATTCTTGGCCGACATACCCAACAGCAATATCAATCCGATCTGTGTATAGATGCTGATGCTCTGATTCATGAATATACATCCCAACACCGTACCCAGGATAGCGGTAGGCATACTCAATACCACCGCAATAGGATCGGTCCAGCTCTCATATTGGGCAGAAAGCACAAGGATGGTCATGACAATTGCGAAAATAAACACGAAGTTGATCGTCATGCCCGACTGTGTCTCCTGATAGGCTATGCCGCTCCACGCATAAGAGAAGTTCTTACCCAAAGTCTCATGCACTATCTCCTCCATGGCCTGAATGCCCTCTGAAGAACTTACACCCTTGGCTACAGTGGCAGTGAGCGAAGCTGTCTGATACATGTTGTAGCGCGATACACTCGGCTCACCCATGGCAGGCACTATCGTACAGAATGTGCTGAAAGGCACCATTTCTCCCTGAGAATTGGGCACCGACAGCTTGATAATATCGTTGACATTACGTCGCGCCGCGGCATCTCCCTGCATTGTCACCTGGAAAGTGCGTCCGAAATCTACGAAATCGTTGACGTAGCTGCTGCCCAGATATGATGAAAGTATATTGTAAACCTGACGCAGGTCTATGCCCTGGAGCTCCACGCGGTCACGGTCTACCTTCACTGAATACTGAGGCACAAGACCCTGCTCAAGAGTGGTGACAGACTTGATACGCGGATCTGACTCGGCTTTCTGCTGCACCTCCTTCAAGGCCTTCATGATCTCTGCAGTGCCTAGGCTGTTGATGTCAAGAAGCTGCATCTGCAGACCCGACGACATACCGAGACCTTGAATGGCCGGCGGATTGACCGAGAAGATTATGGCCTCCTGCTGTTTGGCCGCTATCTCGTCTACCATAGCCATCACATTATTGACAGAACCTTTCTTTCCACGTTCTTTCCAGGGCACGAGCATCACGTTGATCGATCCCATGTTGGAAGCAGCGCCGCCACCCATCATGGAGAAGCCGGACATGGCCATAACGTCTTTTACGTAAGGTATCTTCTTTATCTCAGCCGCCAGATGATCAACCACCTTCTCTGTGCGCTCCTGGGAAGCTCCTGTAGGAAGCTGGATGGAGGTCATGAAATAGCCCATATCCTCCTCCGGGATATAACTCGTAGGCCAACTTATGAAGCCCCATATGGCTGCACCGGCTATGACAATAAATACAAACATCGAAACGAGAGGCTTGCCGAGCATGACGTTGATGATACGCTCGTAGAGAGCCACTGCTTTCGACCAGAATTTATTAAACCATACGTAGATGAAAAATTTCGATTGCTTCTTCGGTGTGAGGAAGAGGGCACAAAGTGCCGGAGTCAGCGTGAGGGCGTTGAAGCCGGAGAATGCTGTGGAGACGGCAATGGTCAATGCAAACTGTTTGTAGAGTTCGCCCGTGATGCCGCTCACGAAGGCAGTAGGTATGAACACCGACATCAGCACGAGCACCTCGCCCACGATCGGACCCTGAAGCTCACGCATGGCTTTCTCTGCTGCCTGCCGGCGATTGAGCAATCCTTTGTCTACAATTCGCGAGCAGTCTTCCACCACCACAATCGCATCATCCACCACAATTGCTATCGCAAGCACGAGGCCGAACAACGTGAGTGTATTCAGGGTGAACCCCATGATCTTCATTACGGCAAACGTGCCTATGAGCGACACAGGAATAGTGAGCATAGGTATGATCACGGCTCTCCAGTCCTGAAGGAAGATGAGGATCACAATCATCACGATCAATGATGTGAGTACGAAAGTGACGAGCACGTTGCTTATAGATTCCTTTACGTAGACCGTGGAGTTGAGCACCACGTTATAGTGTACGCCATCCGGAAAATACTGCGAGAGGTTGTCGAGTTCCTTGATACATCCGTCGGCCACTTCAAGAGCGTTGGCACCGGGAAGCTGCTCAATACCTATAAGGGCCGTCTCCTCACCGTTGATCTTCGATACGGTGGTGTAGCTCGAACTGCCGAGCTGAATCTTGGCTACATCCTTGAGACGGAGCACACCCTGGCCGTCAGATCTCAGTATGATATTGCCGAATTCTTCAGCAGAATTCAACTGGCCCTGGCTGGTGATGGTGTACTCAAACTGTGCTCCGGTGTTGCCGGGAGGAGTTCCTACAGAACCGGCCGACACCTCCATATTCTGAGCCTGTATGGCTGATTCTATATCCGTCGGGGTGATTTTGCGTACTCTCATCGCCTCGGGATCAAGCCACACCCTCATGCTATATTCACCCGCACCGAAAGCTCCGACACCGCCGACTCCCTTCACACGCGTGAGGGGGTCTACAAGGTTAAGCTGGGCATAGTTTGTGAGATAGAGGGCATCGTAACGCTCCGGGTTATCGGTCTGCAAAGCCACGAAAAGCACATTGTTGCTGCTCTCCTTGCTCACGCTCACGCCTTGCTGGGTGACGGAAGTAGGAAGCTGGCCGTTGGCCATGGAGATACGGTTCTGCACGTCTACTGCTGCCTGATCAACGTCTGTGCCGTTGGCGAAAGTAATCGTCAGGCTATAGCTGCCGTCGGAACCTGAATTGGAGCTCATGTAGAGCATGTTGTCTACACCATTCACCTGCTCCTCAATAGGCACGCCTACGGCACGGGCAACAGTAGCGGCGTCGGCTCCGGGATAGGAGGCACTCACCATCACTGTAGGGGGAGTGATATCAGGATACTGTGCAACGGGCATCTCGGTGACACACATAACACCGGCGAGAACCATCAGCACTGCGATCACCGTTGCGAAGATCGGGCGGTCTATAAAAAATTTTGAAAACATCTCGTCTGGTTTTTAGGGTGTCACTTCTCAAGTTTCGGGCTCACTATCTCTCCATTACGCACTGTCAGGAGAGCTTTGGTAACGTAGCGGTCGCCTCGTCTGAGGCCACTCTCCACGATACGCAGGGAATCGCGGTAGACTTCACCTACCTTGATCGGTGTATATACCACCTTGTTGGAGTCATTGACAAGATAGACGTATTTGCCGAGCTGGTCTGTGCCGATTGCGGCATCCTTCACAACTATTGCCATAGGATCGACTCCATAAGGGAGATTGACTGTGACATACATACCCTCCTTCAACTCACCGTAGGGATTGTTGATATCGCCTTTAAGAAGAATTGTACCCGTCTTGGTGTTGACCGAGGGCGATTCATAAGAGAGTTTGGCCGTATAGTCATGAAGCAGTTTCTCACGGAATTCAAGAGGTATATCCTGATATATCGGATCGTTCACGCCTTTCGTGCGACCTACCATACGCTCGTATTGGGCATCTTCAATCTCAAACTCGGCTGTCACCGTTGAAGTATTGAAAATCCTTGCCAGGACAACAGGATCATCGGCACCGTTCACGTAATTACCCTCTCCTATTGAGGAGTCGGTGATCAGTCCATCCATCACAGCCTTCATGGTGCAATAGCTGAGGTTGGTCTGGGCCGTATGGAGAGCAGCCTGGCAATCCTTGATGTCGGCCTCTGCCTGACGGAGATTGCTCTCTGCCGACAGCACCTCCATCTTCGACACCGCCTCTGCATCGAAAGCCTTCTGCACGGCGGCATAGCGCGACTTGGCATAATCCCTGGCGCTGATCGCTGAAGCCAGGGAAGCCTGCGCCCTCTCCACAGCATCCTTATAGAGAGTGGGATCTATCTGGAAAAGCAGTTGTCCTTTCTTAACGTAGGCTCCCGCATCATAATATTTCTTGAGGAGTGTGCCGTCGACTTTTGCCGTGACCTCGACACTGTTGCCGGCCGAAAGATAACCGGGATAGGTCTTATGGAGCACTACGGAATCAATCATCACCTCAGCCACATCTATCTCACGCGGCTGTTGGTTTTCAGAAGTCTTATCCTTGTGTTTGCAGGATGAGAAAAGACAAAGCCCTGCGGAAAGCAGGAAAAGAAAGGTATATCTGGTGCTGTTTTTCATATGGCTGTGGATTTTGCAATATTGGATTTTCTTTTTTTCAACGCTGGAAGGCCTGGCTTGACCATCCGCCGCCGAGGGCCTGATAGATTGTGATGAGCGACGTCAGGGCTTCCCCTTCAAGCTCCACAAGCTGGTTCTGGCTCGTGAGCCAGCTCATCTGGCCGTCGACCACATTTGAGAATGCCGTAAGGCCGGTCTTATAAAGATTGATGGCGAGCCTCAGCGACTTCTCGCTCTGCTCCACCACCTTTTTCTGGAGCTCTATGCTCTTCAAGGTGGCGTCATATTCCTGAAGGGCATTGTCAACTTCGCCAACGGCGTTCATCACCGTGAGGTTATATGTGTCGATCGCTGCCTCAAACTGAAGCTTGGCCTCAGCCACCTTATAATTCCTGGCCAATCCGTCGAAGAGAGTCCACGACAACTGTGGAGCGATGGAATAAGACATTGAATGCTTGCCAAACAGATCGCCGGCTTTCCTGGCTTCGGTACCAATCGAGCCGGTCAGACTCAAGGTAGGGAGAAAATCCTTCTTGGCTATGCCGATCTGTGCGGCATATTGGGCCAGAGTCATCTCAGCTTCCTGTATGTCGGGACGCCGCCGAAGGATATCGGCTGGCACTCCGGTATCTACAGCGATATTGTAACCCGGGAGTGGCGTCTCTACCGCCAGATCGGAAGCGAGGGCTCCGGGATATTCTCCCACGAGTATGGAAAGGGTATTGATGAGTGTGCGTATCTTGGAATGAAGCCCCGGCAGAGTAGACTGTGTGTTATACAGCACGGTGCGTGCCTGGGTCACGTCAAGCATGTCGGCAAGTTCGGCTTCAAAACGTGCTTCAGTGATCTTTACCACTTTCTCCTGTGATGATATATGGGCACGGTTCACGGCAAGCTGCTTCTGGCAGACCCTGAGCTGCATGTAGGCCGAGGCTACCTTGGCACAAAGGCTCACCATGACTCCGTTGTAGTCTGCACGTGCCACACCTACCCCTGCCTTCTGAGCCTTGGCATTTGCTCTCACTCGCCCGAAGATATCTATCTCCCAGTTCATGTTGGCACCTAAGGAGAATGATGAGGAATGGCTGGATTTACCTACCGGGCTCTGCAGGGCACCGCTTGTGCCGGTCTGCTGCCAGCCTGCGGCAAGCGACAGGCCGGGATAATATGCGGCTTCAGCCTCCTTCACCATATTGCGGGCCATATCTATGCGTTTCACGGCTGCCATGACATCGAAATTGTTGGCTACGGTCTTGGCGATAAGCCTGTCAAGCATAGGGTCGTAGAAGGTATGCCACCACTCGTCATCCGTAGGAAGATCCTGCGATGTCTCAGGTGTCATCTGCCATGACTCAGGCATCGGATCGCGCAGGTATTTCGAAATGCCCATGTCGGTGATCTGGCTCCACAAGGGCATAGTGCCGGCAATTCCGATGGTCAATGATAGAAGAAGTCTCGGTAAATTTGTCATAGGGGAATCAGTATGGATTACTTGTATGAAATTTTAACACTGTTAAACATAAAATAGTTCTCTAACAGCTGTTACAAATATCATAATAAATTTTCCAACCCTATTAAAACTACACAGCAGGCCCCCGTAATCGATCGATTACGGGGGCCTGTCGGATTTATTCAATCGTCATCGGTCAAAGACCGCGACCGTGGCAGTTCTTATATTTCTTTCCGCTTCCGCAGGGGCAGGGATCGTTGCGGCCAACCTTCGGCTCAGCCTTCATCGGCTGCTTGGGGGCCTGCTGACGGTTGACGTTCTGCGCTGCCTGACGCTGTGCCGATTCTCCGGGATAGGAGTCACGGGTAGTGCTGTAGTTGGCATATGGATTAGGCATGCCTGTGGTGGAAGTGGTGTACTCACGGCGGATCTCCTGTTGCTGAGCCATGGCCCTGCGCTGCTCCTCGATCTGACGGTGCTGTTCGCGGGCCTCGCGCTCAGCTGCCTCACGGGCCTTGGCCTCTGCGTAATCAGGCACTGCAAGGCGACCTCTCATGAGAGTCGACACTGCCTTTGAGTTCATCTCCCAGAGCATCTTCTTCCAGAGTTCATAAGCCTCAAGCTTATAGATCACGAGCGGATCTTTCTGCTCGTAGCTGGCGTTCTGAACCGACTTGCGCAACTCGTCCATCTCGCGGAGCTGCTCCTGCCAAGCCTTGTCGATGCTGGAGAGAAGCACTGTCTTCTCCCATGCTTTGGTCAAGGGCTTGCAGCCGTTTTCGTAAGCCTCGGTTATGTCGCAACGGATATTGAACATGCGGCGTCCGTCGGTGACAGGCACGCCTACAAGACCCGTAGCTCCACGCTCCTCCACAAACTCCTTTATATAAGGCATGGCGCCTTCAGCCATTTTCTGCTTGTTGCGGTTGTAGGTCTGCATGGCCTCTTCGGCAAGGCGGTCGGTGAGCTGGTCGGGATCAAGCTTGTTGTATTCCTCCTCAGTGAAGGGGAGCTCCATTGCGAAGGCCTTGCGCACCTCCTCATCAAACTCCTTGTATCCTCCCTCATAGCGACGGCATGCAAGTTCCTGGGCTGTCTCGTAGATCATATTGGCGATGTCGGTGCCGATACGCTCACCCTTGAGGGCGTTCTGACGGCGCCCGTAGACACCCTTGCGCTGGGCATTCATCACGTCGTCATATTCCACAAGGCGCTTACGGATGCCGAAGTTGTTTTCCTCGACGCGCTTCTGGGCATTCTCGATGGATTTGGTCACCATCTTGCTCTCGATCATGTCGCCCTCCTGGAAACCGAGACGGTCCAGGGTCTTCACCACACGCTCGTTGGCAAACAGACGCATGACGGTGTCTTCAAACGATACGAAGAATACGGATGATCCCGGGTCGCCCTGACGGCCGGCACGACCACGCAACTGACGGTCGACGCGGCGGCTCTCGTGGCGCTCGGTGCCGATAATGGCAAGACCACCGGCCTCTTTCACCTCTTGGGGGAGCTTGATGTCGGTGCCTCGGCCAGCCATGTTGGTGGCGATGGTCACCGTGCCGGTCTTGCCGGCCTGGGCCACGATGTCGGCCTCCTTCTGGTGGAGCTTCGCATTAAGCACCTGATGCGGAATCTTGCGGAGATAGAGCATCTTAGAGAGGAGCTCGGAAATCTCGACCGAAGTGGTGCCGACGAGCACCGGGCGTCCCGCCTTCACCATATCCTCCACTTCCTGGATTACGGCTGCGTATTTCTCCTTCTTGGTGCGGTAGACGCGGTCGTTCTGGTCGTTGCGTAGAACCGGACGGTTGGTCGGGATCTCCGTCACCTCAAGTTTATAGATGTCGTAGAACTCACC